>LUZK01000039.1 GCA_001603595.1 Bacteroidales bacterium Bact_19 | reverse complement strand
GTACACATAACTACACCGTTACTGATGCTAATGGGTGTTCGGCTAATACTTCTGTTAATGTTTCAGAGCCTACAGCTTTAAATATATCGCTTAATATTACAAATGCGAGTTGTCACGGAGAAACAAACGGAAGCATTATTGCAAATGCTAATGGTGGAACGTTTCCATATCTTTATAGCTGGAGTAATGGACAGTATGGACAGATGATAAATAATTTAGCTGCCGGCACTTATACAGTTACTGTTTCAGATTTAAATAATTGCACTGCGGTAGCTTCAGGTAATGTCAATCAACCTGACCAAATTTATGTATTTTTATCTTCCCAACCTGCTCAGTGTGGTGGTAATGGAGGTGGATCTATAGCCTCGATAATAGGAGGAACTTCGCCATTTAATTATATATGGTCAAACGGAGTTTCCGAAAATAATATTTCAAATGTTTCACCGGGAAGCTATTCGATTACCGTTATTGATTCAAATAATTGTACTGCCTCACAAAATGTTACAATAAATACAGTTGGATCATTAAATGTCTCAATTAGTGTTTTAAATCCTATTAGTTGTCAAGGATATTCTGACGGGTCTTTAACTGCAAATGTGGCAAATGGTGTTGAACCATACAGCTATAATTGGAGTAATGGAATTAATACTTCTATAAATAACAACCTATCCACCGGGACGTATTTTGTAGTAGTTACTGATCAATGGGGATGTAATGGTAGTTCAAGTATAATTTTAACAGAACCTACAGGAATAACTGTAAATGCAAATATCAATAATGTAACATGTTATGGATATTCAAATGGAACAATTTCTGTTCTTGTTAGTGGAGGTTCCGGAAATTATTCTTATTTATGGAATACTGGAAGTATTTCTTCAAATATTTCAGAACTGAATTCGGGAAGTTATCAATTAACGATAGTTGATGGTGGTGTTTGTACGAGTACTTATTCTTTTGAAGTAACTCAACCCGAAGAATTAATTCTTTCTGCTGATGTACACAACATTAGTTGTTTTGGTAATGTTGACGGAGGAATTATATTAACAGCAACAGGCGGAACATCCCCGTATAACTATTCAATTTACGGTAATAACAATATTCTTAATGGAAATCAATTCAACAACCTTGTGGCCGGATATTATACATGTTATGTAGAAGATGTAAATTTATGTTCAGATACAGTAGAAGTAATTATTTCCGAACCTGCCTCATTAACAGCTAATTTTTCATATTCAAATCCTAGCTGTATTGGGAATAATAATGGTGAAATTATAGTCAATGTTACAGGAGGCACTGAACCTTATCTATTTTCTTGGCAAAATGGTAGTCTTGATTTTAACGTTATTACAGGTTTAACAGAAGGTATTTATAACATTACCATAACTGATAACAACAATTGCCAATTATATCTACCGTCAATAACACTCACAGATGCTGCAATTGATTGCTTAGTAATTCCAAATGCCTTTACGCCTAACGGAGACGGCATTAATGATACTTGGATTATTGAAAACCTAAATCTATTCCCCAGTGCTTATGTTTATGTCTATAACAGATGGGGACAAGAATTATGGGTAGGTCGTCCGGGGAATGAATGGGATGGTACATTTGAAGGGAAATTAATGCCAGCTGGAACCTATTTATATATAATAGAACTTTTTGACGGAACAACTCCTTATAAAGGTACGGTAACGATTATATATTAAGAGTAAAAACTTGTTTTTATTTATGGAGGAATTCTAAAAGTTCCTCCATTTTTGTTTTAGATAACACTTTTCATCTTGTAGAAAAAATATTTTCCCTTAGTAAGCTCAAATTCCATAAAGCATTTTTTAATTCTCGTTAGGGGAAAATTTTTCTTTCTTAATTTGATTATTCAATGAATTCATCTTTAGTTTTATGTTTGAAACCTTTTTATCATACGGGAAGAACAGGATCGTTTTTTCTTCTCCGGGCAACAAATCAAAATAATTATCACTAAAATATCCTGTACAATCCGGAACATCAAGTTCTAAAGATTTTATGAAAACTTCACTTTTTAATTTTATTTCGAATTCATTTTTGATTTTCTTTACATTGTATTGTAACTTCGGTTTCGGTAATTCTAAATTTTTAAAATCGGGAACGACAAAAACTCTACTTGTGATTTTATGATTTTTATGATAATCATAAGCTTTAAAAATAACATATGAATTATGCTTATTCTGATAAAAAATAGTGTAAAAATCATCAGAGAATTTATAGAAAGTGGCTTTCATCATGTCAGCGATATTTACCACAGAATCAGAAAAGATTTTATTCCCCGTATAATCAAATATCTCGGCTCTAACCATCACGACATAAGATTCAAAATTTTGATTAACAAATGCCACATTTAAAGAATCTCGATAATAAAATACCGATAAATATAAGTTTTTAAAACTTCGAGCAGCATAATAGTATAATGCTTTAGGATTAAGATAATAATCAATAGCCGACCAGGATACAACAGGGTAACAATCGTTAAACTGCCAGAAAAGAGTCCCCATACAGAACGGCATCGAAGATAAATGAGCATCAAAAGCCATTTGAACACCTTCTGCTTGCATCAAAGCCGACAAATAAACATAATCTTTAAAATTATCCGGCATCTCAAAATATCTTTCTAAGTAATCCTTAATTGTTTGATATCCTCGAGAATGTTTCTGATGATTCAATAAATTTTCTGAATATAAATACAGAGAGTCCTTTGGAATAAAATTCAACAATGAACTATAAACCGGAAATCCTTGAAAACCATATTCACTCATAAATCTGCCGGTATTTTCGAAATAAGTATCAAAATTTTTCATTCCCCACCAAACTCCCCAATAATGGGAGTCTCCAATTTGTAAAGATTGCTTATTTGCCCAGCCGAATGCGGGTGAAGTAGGAATATAAGGTCGCGTATCTTCATTATTTTTTATTATAGACGGAATTATTTTGTGAAACAGCTTATCATAGTCATTCCATATTATAACAGAATCTTCTTTACTTATGTTAAATTGCTTTTGCCAATCCCAATCAAACCATGCGTTACTAATTTCATTATTTCCGCACCACATCACAATTGAAGGATGATTATAAAGCCTTTGAACCTGATAGTCAACTTCGTTACTAACATTATTTATGAAATCTTCATCAAGAGGATACATCGCGCAAGCAAACATAAAATCTTGCCATACCATAATACCGAGTGAGTCACAAATTCTATAAAATTCATCATTTTCGTAATATCCACCTCCCCAAACCCGTATCATATTAAATCCTGCATTTTTTGCAAGATTAAGTAGTATTTTGTAACGATTAGAATTATTTTTTCCGGGAAAATACTCTGCAGGTACCCAATTTGCACCTCTTGCAAAAACAGGTTTGCCGTTTAACATAAAATAGAATTTATTTCCTTCTTCATCTGCTTGATTTATCAATTCAATATCCCTTAAACCAAATGTGGTTTTAAAAGATTCCTTTCTGAATTTTGTACTTAACTCTAAGTTCAAATTATATAAAAACGGTTCTCCCATATCATTACACCACCACAATTTAGGATTATTTATTTTAAATTCTAAATTATACTTACCCACACCTTTCTCTATTTCAATCTTCTTGGTAAGACTATCAAACAAATTTTTATCATTATAAACCTTCAAATGAGCGTTATAGAAGTTTTCAGATTCCACTATAAATTCTACATTAACAATTGCTAGAGTATCTGTCAACAAATTATGGCGGCATTTAACAGATTTTATGCGAAGCTTTTCCCACGAATTAAGATATACTTTCTTAAAGATGCCACAAGTTTCTAATTCCGGAGCAAAATCCCAACCGTATTGGTAAGCAGATTTTCGGGTAAATACTCTATCGTCAGGAATAGCATAATATTGTTCAGCTTTTTCCTCATTGTATTTTTTCGATGGTGTAAATACAACTAAAATTTCATTGTTTTTTTCTTTTTTTAGGCTATCCGGCAAAGCAAAAATATGACAAATAAACATGTTTTTGCTTTTACCAATTTCCACATTATTAAAAAATACTGTGGCATAAGTATCAAGCCCTTCAAAGATCAATTCCAATTTACGATTTATAAGGTCGTGAGGAATGTCGAATGTTTTTCTATATTTCCATTCTCTTTGACTAATCCAATCGAACTCTTTTTTATTAAATAACTGATAAGGAGATTTAATTAAGTTATTTGCAAAAAGGTCGGTATGGATATTCCCGGGAACTTGAGCAGGATACCATTCATTTTTTTCAGCATAAAAAAATTCCCATTCATCGCTTAAATCAAGTTTTTTGCGAGTAAGGTTTTGGTTACATGAATAAAACAAAACTAATACTAAAACCAAATTAAGTAAAAGAAAAAGTTTAATATTCTTACTCATTGTTTATATATTGCAGAGTTAATAATGAACAAATATAGTACTTTTCTAAACTTTAAAAATTGTAATCTGCTTTTCGAATTAAATTTACCCGCAAATGACGGAATAGAAAATTTAAGATTTTACTAAACGACAATTTATGGAGTTGAGGTTCTCTATATGATCCAATTTTGAAACTTATCGGTGGGTAAAAATAGCCAAAAATACCCATCAAACATTAGTTCATTATATTTCTAATGCCAATACGAGTTAAATTTTTCCTGTTTGCACTTGGTAAGAATTTTTTAAGAATTAATAGTTTTTTTATATCTTGTGTTTTTGTAGATCAAAAAGTTACAACAAAAAATTTCTAATTCGTTGCATTAGAAATTAGATTCTATTGGGGATTTTGAGATAAAAGAATTATTTATTATTGCAAAAGCAAAAAAAGTCCGTTTTTCACGGACTTTAAAATTATTTGAATAATTCATAAAATTCCTCTTGTGTAATTTCTTTTAATTCAAGTTTTATCTGATCTGAGACAAACTCAACAACTTTTCTTTCAAGGATTTGTTGGTACAATTTTTCAACTTCTTCTTTGTTTTTAAGAATATCATTTGTGTATTTTATCAGATATTCTTCAGGTACATCATTGAGGCCATACATTTTAAACTGATTTTTTATAAGATTGGCAGCTTCGGCATTCAAGTCATCAGGTTCAACCTTTATTTCATTTTCTTTAGCAATTTTACTCTTAATCAAACTCCATCTGAGATCTTCCAAAAAGTGATAGAACTCGCTTTCAACTTGTTCTTCGGTTAATTCCTTATTGATTGTTTTTACCCATTTTTTGAGAAATTCTTCAGGAAGTTGAATTTCCGTTTTTGAAAGAAGTTTTTCTTTTATATCAATCAACAATTTGTAATCAAGATTTTGTTTAAAGTTTTCTTTTATTTGTTCCTTTATTTTATTATTAAATTCTTCTTCTGAAGTTATTACGCCTTCGCCGAAAATTTTATCATAAAGTTCTTGATTTAGTTCTGCTTCTACGAAGTCTTTAATTTCAAGAATTGTCAATCTAAAAACCGGATAAATATTTTCGACATCTTCTTTCTTTTTATGAAGAAATGCCGCAATTTCA
Source organism: Bacteroidales bacterium Bact_19 (assembly GCA_001603595.1). Taxonomy (GTDB): domain Bacteria; phylum Bacteroidota; class Bacteroidia; order Bacteroidales; family ML635J-15; genus Bact-19. Next base: position 14,986 of record LUZK01000039.1, on the reverse strand, counting down.
GATTTATTATTTTCGAAAGCTTTTTCGAGGTCGATATCAACAATTGTATTTTCCTCTAGACCTATCAGGCTTTTCTTTATATCTTCATCTTTAATATTGCTTATGAGTAAGCTTGATTTTTCGACTGATATACCATCAGGTTTTATTTCGGACTGTTGATTTAGTTGAACCGCAGAAACGGTAAGATTAGAGTTTTCTAGTGATTTTTCTGCTTTAACAAATTCACCAAAACTACGACGATAAGAATTTAAAGTTGACTCTAACATTTTTTCATCAACGAGAATATCGTATTTGTTTATTTTATCACGTTTGCTGAGTTTAATTTCAAATTCAGGTTTTGGAGCAATATCAAACAAGAAAGTAAAGTTTTCCTGAGAAGTAATATCAATTTGTTCTTGTTTATCACTTGGTAATGGGTCGCCGATAATATCCATTTTTTCGTCTTCGATAAATTTCATTAATGATTCACTGACGAAATGGTTCAACTCATCAATTAAAACTGCATTACCATACATCTTTTTAATTAGACCAAAAGGAACATTACCTGGTCTAAATCCTGGGACATTAGCTTTTCTGCGGTACTCTCTTAATTTTTTTTCAACTTTTTCTTCAATGTCGGATTTAGCTACCTGAATTTCGATAGTTGCTGTTAAATCTTCATTTAGATTCTTTTTTATTTCCATCAAACTATAATTTAAACTTTTACATTAAACTTAAAAAAAACCGCAAAATGCGGTCTTTGTGCGGATGAAGGGACTCGAACCCCCACTCCTTTCGGAACCAGATCCTAAGTCTGGCGCGTCTGCCAATTTCGCCACATCCGCAAAATTTCAGACCGCAAAAATAAGCTATTTTTTTGAGAAAATAAATTTTATTTTATTTTTCTTAACACAATTATTCACAAATCTTCCTTTGTAATTTTAGGTTCTTAAAGATTTCCCAAACTAACACCAAAATAAATCGTTCGAGGATACAATGGACCGTAAATATACGAAGGGTCTCGGTCAATACCTTTATCAAAATCTTTTTGATATGAATTAAAAATATTTTTTATCCCGGTATTTAATGTCATAATTGCACCATTTAATTTAAAAGAGTAAGAAATTTTTGCACCTAAATCAAAAAATCTTCTTGTTGTCCTTAGCTCACCATATTCAGGATATTCCAATGTGTTTCCAAAATACGGAACAAGCATTTTTCCTGTGTATGTAGCTGAGGAATTTAAAGTGATTTGATTTGTAACATTATAATTCAAAATAGCAAAACCGTAAGAATTCGGCGTTCTGAAAAAGTGTCTCTCATCAAAATCCTGTTCTTCATCATAAAGACTTCTTTGATAGGTATATCCTCCTCTAAAATCAAGTTTTGAAGAAATTATGATTTTTAATTCTATATTTACACCATAAACTTCAGCCCCTGCTTCGGCATTTGAGCGTGTATAAATGACAACTCCATCTTCATTAGGTTCGCCAATTTGATTAACAAAAGGATTTCTCAATCTTGTGTAAAAACCTTCAATTAGAATATTAGTAAAAGTATTATTAAAATTTTTGTTATAATCTGCAGATAAAGTAAAAGAGTTACTGGTTTCTTGTTTTAAGTCGGGAGCATTTTTATTTATCACCTGTCTTGCTCCTGAAGTTTCGATGTGCAAATCTTCATCAAAAATTTGAGGAGCTCTAAAACCGCGAGAATAGCTGCTTCGAAGTTGAAGGTTTGTTAAAGGTGTAAACAAAACATTAAATCGCGGACTAATAACATTTCCGGATATATTTGAATTTTCAATATTATTCTTAACCGAATAATTATCGAATCTTGCACCTCCCGATAATTTAAATAAACCAATTTTTCGGTCTATTTGCAAAAAGGCTGAATTCAAAACAAGAATTTGATTTGCCACCATTACATCTGGAACAAATTGAATTTCGGGTTTCCCGATTGAATCCAACGAAATATTATTAATATCCGGATAACCTAATTTTTTATCTTTAAGAAAATCATCAGTCCGTTCAAATCCAAACAACAATGATGTTTTTTCCAGATTATATTTATATTGTATTCCGGTTAATGTAGTTAAACCCAAAGTTTTGCCATAAGAGGAAAGTGAATGATTTGCTCCGTAATACGAATCTCTCAAAATATGCTGTGCCGAAAAATATACTGAAAGTATGGATACAGGATTAAGAAATAAATCAAAGTTTAAAGAAGCTGTATTAATATTATGTTCTGCTTCTTCATTGATATCGGACATGTGCGGTAAATTATCAAATCCATTTCCACCGCGTCTATCTTCATTTATCGAAAAATAATCCAGAGAAATTTTTGATTTTGAGTTAAACCTGTGGTAAGTTCTCGCTCCAATGGTGTAATTTTTAGCCTGCGATATTTCGGAAAAATCATCTCCATTTGCATCGAAATGTTCTCTACTTCGACGATATCCGTAAATTGAAAGTCCAGTTCTTGAATCGTCGGTAACAACTGTCGAATTCATCGAAACATTGTTTTCAACAGCAGGTTTCGAATAATTTTTATCTATACCAATTAAAGAAGTATTCCCTCCAAAATTAAAAGTATTGTTAATAGGGTCTTTTAAAATAATATTTACTGTTCCGCCAATTGCATTACTACCATATAAAGAAGAGCCACCACCTCTCACAACTTCAACTCTATCAATCATGTTGGCAGGAATTAATTCCAAACCATATACTCCGGCAAGTCCGCTAAAAATTGCTTTTGAATTTATTAATATCTGAGAATAAGGACCCTCCAAACCATTTATTCTTAATTGATTAAATCCACAATTTTGACAATTATTCTCAACACGCAAGCCGCTCAAAAATCTTAAGCTTTCATTTATCGTATTTGTAAATGTTACCTGCAAATCTTTTGAATTAAGCATACTAACAATTACAGGTGATTCCTTACGAGTGATCTCATTACGACTCCCTGTAACAGTTATTTCATTTAACCCCAAGACGTCTGGTTCAAGTTCAAAATTAATTTCGTATGTAGTTCCCGGTTTAATATTAACAGGAATTTCCTGCACTTTATATCCTAGAACTTTTGTAACTACAATATATTCTCCTTCAGGTACATTATATATTTTATAATGTCCTGTTTCATTTGTTGAAGTACCTATGGTAGTATTCTTTATATAAACATTAGCATAAGAAATGTGTTCACCATTAGCAATCACATGACCAAAAATATGAGCGTCACTCTTTTTTTGAGAATACACAAATGATGTGGTGAAAATAATCACTACAATAAAAATATTTATCTTCATTTTTTGATTTTTTTTAATTAAAATTCATAAAAACATCTATCAATAATCACTTGTACAGTTAAGATATTTTTATGCTTTGGGCGGTCCTCGTTTATAGATTTTCGAAACGTAATTTTCAAAAATATTAAAATTCGGTAAAACAAACTTTCTCAGAATATATACATCTATTCTAAAATCAAATTCTGCAAAGTTGTTAAATAAGTAACGATCATTATAACTATTTAACCAGTCGATAAGTTTTATTTCTTTTGCACTGTGTTTATGCTTTGGTGTGCCAGAGAAATCAAGATTCTTTATTTTATAGGGATGAGAATGTACAACAATGCTTCCATCCGGAAAAATATGTGTATGTAGAAACAATGGTTTATTTATCAACAAACCAATAAAAATTACAAATAATATTTTGCTAAAAGTTTTTCTCATAAATTAGATCATGCAAAAATAAAAATTTTCCATCAATTTAAAATATTTCTAAATAACAAAACTCGCTTTTATAGTAAAAACAAATATTGATATGTTTATCGATTTATGGAAAGGAGCAATTTAGTTAGAAATGAAAATAATAAATCTGGTATGAAAACCGATAAATTAAAGATTAAATTTTGACTATAAAATCTGTACAAACTATGGTGTTATTGTGTTTGAAAAATTATTTCACACAATTTTGATATTTAATTAACAAGAATAGAAAAAATAATAAAAAAATACAAATACGTAATTTATCTTAAGAGATAAGATCTGGTTCTTAATAATTTTTTACAAAATTTACTTATTATTTACCTTCAATCCAATTTATTATTTTTGGATCATCAGGTTTAACTCTTGGGCTTATCACATCAACCAGATATCCATTTTCATCTATAAGATATTTTTGGAAATTCCATTGAACAGTTGAAGATGAAACTCCATTTAATTTTTTATCAGTAAGAAACTTATAGATTGGATGCTTTTTTTTGCCTGTAACAACAACCTTTGACATCATCGGAAATGTGACGCCATAATTAACCGAACAGAATGTTAAAATTTCCTCATTTGTTCCGGGATCTTGATTAAGAAAATCATTAGAAGGAAATCCGACAATTACAAAATTTTGATCTTTATATTTTTCGTAAACAGCTTGTAAAGCTTTGAATTGAGGGGTTAATCCACATTTGGAAGCAGTATTCACAATCATAACTTTTCTTCCTTTCAGTTCTGCGAAACGAAAATCATTACCATTTATGTCTTTCACAGTAAACTTATGTATTGACTTCGGACTGGTTTTATCTTTATCAACTTTCTTTTGAGCAAACAAACCTAAACAAAAAAACATTCCAATTAACATAATCATGTATTTTTTCATAATCATTACTTTTTTTATTAAAACAATTTATTTATTTAAATGTTTATTCAATGGGAAAAGAAATAGTAACCAAAGTTCCTTCTCCTTTCTTACTTTGGATTTGTATAGCCCCGCCTTGTTTTTCGATCAATTCTTTTGAAATAAGTAATCCCAACCCACTACCTTTTTCTTTTTCAGTTCCAATAGTAGTTTTATATTTATCCGGACTGAAGATATTATATAGTTGTTCTTCATCCATACCTACACCAAAATCTCTTACTTTAATTACAATATTATTCTTTTCTTTTGAAGTTTCAACTACAATATTTTGTCTTCTATAAGAGAATTTTACAGAATTCATTATAATATTTCTTAGGACTATCTGGAACATTGTGTAATCAAGATTAACCTCAATATCAAACTGAGGTTCAAAAACAATTTCTACATCTTTGTTTTTAGATGTAATTAAACATATATCAATAACTTTAAATATAGATTCATTAAGAGAAAATTTCGTTTTTGTGACTACTATTTGTTCAGTTTGGCTCAACGACCACTCCAACAAAGATTGCGTAAGATCATAGATTTTTTTTGATGCTAAATTAATTGCTTTGGAGGTATTTTCTATTCTCTCATAATCTTGATTTTGAATATATTTCAACTGAATATCGCTTGTTCCCAATAGACTATTAAAAGGGCTCCTAAGGTCATGACTAATTATTCTGAATAGTTTATCTTTGGTTTTATTAGACTCTTCAATCTTTTTATAAAACTTTATCATGTCACCTTTAAAATATGAAACTAAAATATACACTATAAAGAAACAAATTAAATATATCAGGTGAATGGTGTCAACTTTAAAAAATCCATTAGACTTTATCATTGAATGATATCTCAACACAAAAAATACAATAACATACAATGCAAACTGAAAATTTTTTTTCAAACCGTCAAAAAGAAACAAAGGTAATATTGACATAGGTATTAAAATATGTTCAGTTTGACGAAAAATATCATACCAAAAAATGCAAACTAAAAATGTATATATCGGGAAAACTGATGAAATATATAAAATGTTAAATTCATGAAACTTTTTATGCTGTAAATACATACTAAAAAGAGGAGTCAAAATAATCAAAATAATATCAATTACAGCAAGAGAATATTTTTCCTGAAAAATATTGAGAAAGAAAAAAAGTAATAAGAAAAACGAGGCCCCAAAAACAACAACATTAATCAATTTGTATTTTCTGGCGCTTAGATAAGGAATATTTGGATCAACTCCAAAATTAGCTATTTTATGAAAATAATATTTAATATTTTTATAAAAAATGTGCATAAAATAATCAAAAGACAAACTTAAACAATATAATCATTTATACAAAGTATTAAATATGATTTTTAGTTAATAAAATATAATTTATTCAAAATAATTTTAACATACGAAAGCAAGATTTATAACAACTTAAAATTTTATTATGCGGGACGATTGTGAATTTACAATGATATTAAGTTTTAAACTATTCTTATAAACATAATCTTCAATTATTTCAGGCCATTCAATAAAACAGTAATCGTCGGAATCCAAGTACTCTTCAAATCCGATGTCAAATACTTCCTTAATACTACTGATGCGATAAAAATCAAAATGATATATTTTTATCCTGTTGTTTTTATATTCATTTACTATTGCAAAAGTAGGGCTGGTTATATTGTCTGTTATTCCCAAATGTTTACAAACTTGTTTAATCAAAGTAGTTTTTCCTGCACCCATTTCACCATAGAAAAGGACTGTTTTGTATCCATTATGTAAAATATAATTTGCAAGTTCTTTAGCAAAATCATCAAGTTCATTAAGATTTTTGATTGTTATCTCAGACATTTTATTTTAATTTTGATTTCAATTTAACAACCGGGACAATCATTTCCTGCAAAGAAACTCCTCCATGCTGAAATGTTTCGCTGTAATATTTTACATAGTAATTGTAATTATTAGGATAAACAAAAAAATCCCTATCCATGGCAAATACGTATGTTGAACTTATATTATTCTTAGGCAGATAGACTTCAGCGGGATTAAGAATTTCGAACACCTCTTTGGGATTGTAACTTAAGTTTTTTCCTTGTTTATATCTTAGATTTGAAGTAGTCGTTCTATCTGCTACAATTTTCACCGGATTTTCAACCTGAATACTGCCATGGTCTGTACTTATAATTAAATCAATATCATATTCGGCTAATATCTGAAGTAATTCCAGTAATAAAGAATGTTCGAACCACGATTTGGTAAGAGCTCGATAAGCAGAAGTATTTGCGGCAAGGTCTTTTACAATTTTTTGATCTGTTCTAGCATGGGAAAGAGCATCAATAAAATTCACAACTATACATATAAATTCTTTGTTTATCAAGGTTTTGTAGTTATCAATCAATTTTTTGGTATAGTTTATATCAATAATTTTTTCAAATGCAAAATCGCTTTTGAAACTGAACCTCTGAAGATATTTTTTAAGCATTTCTTCTTCATAAAGATTTTTGCCACCTTCTTCGTCATCATTTTTCCACAATTCCGGATAAAGTTTATCTATTTCTGAAGGCATGAGACCACTGAACAAGGAATTTCTTGCATATTGAGTTGCAGTGGGGAGAATAGAATAATACAAATCTTCCTCAACGACAGTGTAAAAATTTACTAACATTGGCTCAATAATCTTCCATTGATCATATCTTAGATTGTCAACCAACAAAAAAACAGTTTTACGATTTTCTTTCAAAGAGGGAAAAACTTTTTCTCGCAACAAATTTGGAGATAATAAAGGTTTGTTGTCGTTTTTGATATTGAACAATTCTTTATAATTCTTCTTTATAAATTTCGAGAAGGTATTATTTGCTTCGTTTATTTGATATTGAAGAATTTCGTCCATTGCTTTATCTTGCGAGTTTTCCAATTCAATTTCCCAGAAGGTGAGGCGTTTATAAAGTTCTTTCCATTCTTCATAGCTAAGATTTTCATTGATCTCCATCCCAATTTTGGAAAACTCGCTCTGATATTTTGATGATATTTTTTGGCTTACAAGTTTTTCTTTATCAATATATTTTTTTAAAACAAGTAAAATTTGATTTGGATTTACCGGTTTTATAAGGTAATCACTTATTTTTGAGCCGATGGCTTCGTCCATTATATTTTCTTCCTCGCTTTTTGTTATTAGCACAACAGGAAGATATGGTTTAATAGTTTTTATTTTTTCGAGAGTTTCAAGACCAGTTAATCCGGGCATGTTTTCATCAAGGAAAATTATATCATAATCGTTTTGCTCAACCATTTTTATGGCATCAGAGCCATTAGTAGCAACATCTACCTTATACAATTTTTGTTCAAGGAACATGATGTGAGTTTGAAGCAAATCAATTTCATCATCAGTCCACAAAATTTTGATGGGCTTAGTATTCATAAATCTTTTAATGAAATTTTAATAATTTTCTTTATAAAACTGCAAATATTCGTTTAGGTTTCGATTTTTTTGCAATTTTTTATAGTTATCGGCAGATATTACAAAAATCTTGTAATTAACGTTTTTCAGCAAATCAAATACATCTGTACTGTTTGCAATCATTTTAGAATAATTAACTACCTGGCGTTTATTATTGAATGATCGAACTGTAATTATCTCAGAGTCATTATTAAATGGAACATTAATTACATTAAATGTCCTCATGCTAAAGGTGAAAATATTAAAATTCCTTATTTCAAAACTTAGTCTTTTTATGTCAACATCTTTTGCATTTACATAAATAGCATAATAATGTTCAACATTTTCTTCAAATACATAAGATTCTTTTTCTGCTAACTGAATTGAAGCAGAAGTATCATCCTCAGATTTAATTTCTTCATTTGGACGAGTTTTCAATTCTGCAATCAGGTCGTCAATATTTGTGGCTCCTAGATAAACAAGAAGATTTTGGGCTGCAGTAAAAAGTTCATGTTGTGGATACTTTTTTATAAAGCTAATCAATTCTTGTTTAAATAAATCAAGCTCGCCTGTTCTACCGGTAGTAAGAACTTTTAAAAACTCAAAATTAGGCACAAGATTACTTTCGGGATTCTCTGCAATAAAATTATTTACATTTCTTATAACATTATTATACCTGCTTGCCATATAATCATCGTAGGTATTAATGTAAAGCTGTTCGTCTGCTCTGCGTTTGGCTTCCACTTCATTTACATAATTAGGATTTAAAAGCAGTTTTGCATAATTTGTGTCAGGAAATTTTGAGATAACCAGATTTTTATATTTTTCAGCTTCAGCTTCATTATTTATAAGTTTATTCAACAAATACAGGTTATAAAATGACTGCAATAAATATTCATTATTCGGAAATCTTTTATTCAATTCTTCATAAGCTTCAATGGCAAGTTTATAATCTGAAAAACGATCTTTATAAACTCTACCCATATTAAACAAAGCTTCTTTTATTTTTTCGTTAGAAGCTTTCATTGCAGAATCTGTTAATGGAATATCTTGTAAATAATATTGTCTGTCTTTGGGATTTGAAAATTTTTTTTGATTTGAAGAAGCCGTTAAAGTATCACTCGTATCTTCAGGTCGGTCGTTTTCGCTTTCAATAATTGACTTATTTTTTCGTCTCCAATGATCTTCGTTTTTACGGTTGCCCCATTTTTTTGTAAACTCATTTTTACCAAACGACAATTGAGATGGATTGTAAAAATACCATGCTCCTCCTGAAGGTGCTCTTACATTATTCATTGTATTACCTCGCTGCTGGTCGAAAAGCATGGAATTGATCTGTGCCTGTTGTTCCTCTTCTCGTTGTCGAGTTTCTTCTGCAATTATATCCTGAATTATTTTATCAATAATTTTAAATCTTTCTGCCTCAGACATCTTAGCTAATCTCTGAACGCTATCTTCGAATTCCACGACATAGGTGTATTTCACAAGTTCATTAAGATTTACCGAAGTGGTTTTTATTTCATCATAATTCGGATACTTCAGAGGTAAAAATGCCATACATGAATCATAATAGAGTTGTGCATTTTTGTAATCTCTAATGGAAAAATAAATCTCACCAAGGCGAAGACAAGACAAGGCTTTTTGATTATTGTTAGATACACTTGTCGCTGAGGAAAGACGATAATTTTTAATTGCTTCGTTTAGGTTATTATTTCGGTAGTCTAATTCTGCTAATGCATAATAAATTTGATCGCGATACTCAATATTTTTATCATCTTTCAGCATCTTGCGAAGTTTTTTATAAACTTCTTTGCTACCCTTAGAACTTCCCGCATAACATCTTGCCATATTTATTCTGGCATTAAATTCCATTTCGTAGCCTGGATTTTTCTTTGTTACAATTTCGTATAATTCCGAAGCTTTTTGAAAATTTCCCTTTTTCTCGTAAATTTGAGCAAGTATAAATGTGTATCTTAGTTTTTCTTTTTTCTTTTTGGTTCCGTTTATTGCCTTAACTAGTTTTGGAATTGCATCATCATACATTTTTTGTTTCAAATAGAAATCTGCATAAATTGCATTAAACTGTCCTAAAAATTTTTTTGGAAATTCTTTATCTGCTTCGATTAAGTCCAATGTTTCTTTGGCTGATCTGAAGTTTCCGCTTTCAGAAAAAGTTCTTGTCAGATATAAATACGCTAGGTATTTTGTTTCTAAATCAGGGAATTGCCTTATTAAATACTCAAAATTGTTACGAGCCTGTGAATAATCCCGTTTTATAAAATAACTTTTTCCCATTAAAAGATAGCAATCATCAATCCACTTGTTGAATTCATTTTTTTTGTAGAATTCTTGTTCCTTTTTGCTTGGATTATCATTTAGCTTAGGCCTTTTGGTAATGGAATGATATTTTATCCCTTTGGAGCACTTTTGAATAGTTTTATCCATTTCACCAGATGCAGATGATGCTAATTCTTCTTTAGTATCAATAAAAATTGGTAAAATATCAGTATAATCATCCGTATTTTGACTGTAGATTCTGTTTAATCCTCTCTTATATGCTTCATTTGCATTAAAATAAATGTTATATTTTAATGTAGTATTATGATATGCACGATTAAGAGGAGCATTTTTCTCCGTTGAACAGGATATTGCAATAAACGCTATTGCTAAAACTATATAAACCTTTGTCTTCAATTTTAAGTTTTTTTGTAAAACTTGATTTTATAATTTTTATTATTTAAAATCACTCAACTGTTACTGATTTTGCAAGATTTCTTGGTTGATCTACATTGCATCCCCTCATTACAGCAATATAATATGAAAGCAGTTGTAATGGAATCACTGTTAACAAAGGAGATAAAGCAAAATCACATGCAGGAACTTCAATAACAAAATCAGCCAGGTTTCTGATTACTGTATCTCCTTCTGTAACAATGGCAATAATTTGTCCTTTTCTTGCCTTAACTTCTTGAATATTTGATACAATTTTATCATAAGATGGATCCTTGGTAGCCAAAACTACCACAGGCATTTTTTCATCTATCAAAGCAATAGGACCGTGTTTCATTTCAGCTGCGGGATATCCTTCGGCATGAATATATGAAATTTCTTTTAATTTTAATGCCCCTTCAAGGGCAACAGGAAATAAATAACCACGACCTAAATACAATGCATTGTTTGCATCTTTTACTTTTTCAGCAATCTCTTTAATGTAATCGGCTTTTTCTAAAATTTTCTCAATCTTATCAGGAATAAGATAAAGTTCTTCAACCAAATCTTCAAATTCTTTTTGTGTAAGATTTTTATTTGCCAATCCAACAGCCATTGCCATCATTGTAAGAACAGTAACCTGAGCAGTAAAGGCTTTTGTGGAAGCTACTCCTATCTCGGGACCGGCATGTGTATATACTCCTGCAACTGTTTCCCGAGGAATACTGGAACCAACAACATTACAAATTCCTAATACTATTGCACCTGCACGTTTGGCAAGTTGAATAGCGGCTAAGGTATCTGCAGTTTCTCCGCTTTGGCTAATTGCAATTACTACATCTCCTTTTTTAATAACAGGGTTTCGGTATCGAAATTCAGATGCATATTCTACTTCTGTAGGAATACGAGTAAATTCTTCAAATAGATACTCTCCTACCAAACCTGCATGCCAACTGGTTCCACAAGCTACAATTATAATTCTGTCGGCATTCACCAAATCATTAAATACATTGAACAAACCTCCTAAGCGTAAAAATTTAGATTCAAAATTTAGTCTACCTCGATATGTATCCCGAATTGAACGAGGTTGTTCATAGATTTCTTTTAACATATAATGGTCAAAGCCATTTTTTTCAATTTGATCAAGACTTAAATCTAACTTATGAATATTTGGGGTTTGAGGTATATTTTTTAAATTTATTAAACTAAGTCCTGAATCACTTAATATAGCTATATCATCATCTTTCAAGTAAATAACGCTATTTGTATATTCCACTATTGGAGAAGCATCTGAGGCTATAAAGTATTCCTGATCGCCAATCCCTACTACAATAGGACTTCCCTTTTTAGCAGCAATTAGCTGTTTTGGAACATCTTTACATAAAATTAATAGTCCATAAGCACCTTCTACAATTCTTAGAGCATTTCTTATTGCATCAACACATTTTTTAGGATCAGAACCTTCTTTAATGTAAAAATACTCAAACAGGTTAGCCAAAACTTCTGTATCGGTCTGGCTTTCAAAAACATATCCTTTATTTTCGAGACCTGATTTTAATTTTGTATAATTTTCAATTATTCCATTGTGAATTATAATAAAATGTCCATTCATAGAACGATGGGGATGGGCATTAACATCATTAGGTTCACCATGGGTTGCCCAACGGGTATGCCCAATTCCAATATTGCCTGAAAAGTCGAGATTTTCTACTAAAGCTTCTAAATCAGAGACTTTGCCTTTGCATTTATAAATTCTTGGATTATCTCCACCCATAGCTATGCCGGCAGAGTCATAGCCTCTGTATTCGAGTCTTTTCAAACCCTTAATTAATATGTTATAAGCCTCTCGTTGTCCTATATATCCTACAATACCACACATAATTTTGAATGTTAAAATGCTGAATATAATAATCTTAATTTCATAGATTTTTCATTATTGCCGGTTCCATATATTACACACCTGTATGGATATGTTCGGTTGTCAGTTGCAAACAAATAAAGTCCATAGTCTTCTGTTCCATTAACAAGTTCTTGAATATGAAAAGGAATATTGAAAATGTATTGATAATTTGTTTTATTCAAATCACCTCCGAAATATGCATTATTTATTTTATAGTCAGTTACAAAATCATACGTGCCGTCGGATTTTATTTTTACAAGCGTCAATTTCGGAGGAGCAGTGAATTTTGGTGAAACTGATTCAACTTCAACGTTTATAACAAGTTGGGCTCTATTAATTGCGAATATTCCATTTTCAAATTTTTGAGAGACTTCCGGAAAATTTAATTTAACTTTTAATCCTGCAAAACTTTGAACAAAACAAAATTCATGTAATTGCGTGCTATCCTGAATTGCTGTCTTAACACGTTCAGAAGCAGACGAATAATCATGTTCAAACATGTTAATAATTGCACACTTATTATTTATGAGAAATATAAATTTAAGGCTGTCGTTATAAGTTAAAATCATATTTGAATTGTTATGCAACAAATCAAATATATAAGCAGCACCTCCTTGAGTTACGTTTTCGGTAGTTACATAAAGACCATTAAAAAAATCAATAAACTTATCATTATCAACAAAGTTAGGTTTATTGGAAGGATTAATAAATTCATCTATCAGTGATTGTGGCATTTGGATTTTAACAAGTGTATCTGCAGGATCAATTACTAATTGAGCTTGAGATAAAAATTCGATTTCATTTGGAGCGAATGAAAAATTGTCATAATAAGTAGAATCAGCATAAATTTTCTTCTTTAATCTATACACTTTTACAATTTGTGGTGTAAGGGTATCACCGTAATTTGCTTTATATCTTAGTCGCAATTCAAGGCTGTTTATTTTCTGCACATTAGAGAAATCAACATTGGCAGAAGACAATCTTATATGACAAGCAAATGATGCTTTAGTGAAACCGAATTCGGGATCAAAAAACGATCCTAGAGGAGATAAGGTTCTTCTATCGGTAGTAATTTTTGTATCACGAAGAGTATAACAATCAACAGTAATCGTATCTGCAAGAAATCCAAATCTATCACTTTCAGGTAAAATATTTAATCCTATTATTGAATTCTCATCAGAGCACGAACTAAACAGTAATATCACGACATAAGATAATACTGAGAAAATTTTTATGGTAGGAATAGTATTTTTCATTTCAAACGATTTTCTAATAATCTGGTATAAAACTCATCGTATTTCTCAACGTAATTTTCTTCTGATTGATATTTCAAGAAAGGTTTCCCTGAATTTTCTAATTCCAATAATAATTCTTCATCCGGTTTTTGAGTACCTTGAATAATTGCATCAGAATATTGGAAAGCAAATCTATTAACATTTTGCCAAGTTGGTTCGGTTAAAGTTTTAAGGTCGTCTTGTTGCACTGAACCTTCCATCAATTTATTTGGTAATTGTGCATCAAGTGTTTTCTTGAATTTGTCATTATAGAAAGAATAAACTATTTTGAAATCGTGATCAAAAATCGGATCATTATGGTAAACTTTTCGTAAGTAATAAGGGAAAAAAGCGGTAAACCATCCATGGCAATGAACAATATCTGGTGCCCAACCCAATTTCTTTACAGTTTCAACTACTCCTTTTGAATAAAAAATCGCCCTTTCATCATTATCCTGAAAGTCTTTTCCATTCTTATCTGTAAATACAAATTTACGTCCAAAAAAGTCGTCGTTGTCTATAAAATAGACCTGCATCCGTGCCGGTTGTATAGAAGCAACTTTTATTATTAAAGGATGATCCGTATCGTTTATTACTAGATTCATCCCACTTAATCTTATAACTTCGTGAAGTTGATGTCGTCTTTCGTTTATAGAACCAAATTTAGGAATAAAAGTTCTTATTTCCCGATTTCGTTCCTGAATCTTTTGAGGCAAAAAACGACACATCCTAGACACTTCTGTCTCAGTAAGAAAAGGCATTATTTCTTGTGTTACATAAAGAATTTTTAATTTCATACCTAATGTAATTATTTAAGGACACAAAAATATAAAAATAATTTTATATTTCGATATATCTACTCTTTAACGTTTTTATAAAATAAATATTATAAATTTCATCGAACTTTATTTTGACATTTTTACAATTATTTCTTTAATCATGTTTAAAAATAAACAATAACAATTTTTAAATTTGGATCTACTTTGTTAAAAAATATTGATCGGAAAAACTTTTTAAATTGCAATTAGT
>LUZK01000038.1 GCA_001603595.1 Bacteroidales bacterium Bact_19 | reverse complement strand
GCTTCTGCCACTAACTTTCGCCCCTTCTCACTGTATACAAACCATATATCATCACAGTAAACTTCTCCCTTAAATCTCCTGTTGCGCTCCGGTATTGACAGTAATATCTTATGCCTCCAATCAAAGGCCGTTAAATGACTTATATTACAAAGCTCTCGCATCTTTTTCAAGGACAATAGCCCTTGTTCACGTATTATCTTTGAATATTCTAGGAAAACTTCCTTCTTGTGTAGATAATGTAAACTTGTTCCGGTACTCGGAATAAAAGTTCGCCCACATTCCAAACATTTAAATCGCTGCGTGTACTTGTATCTGCTGTGCTTTATGAATCTCTTACTGTTACAATGAGGACAAGAATTTACTTTCAACTTTTTGGAGTAAATTTCCAACAACTCAGAACTAATGTTTTGAAAAACTTTTTTCATCAGAAAGCAAAATTATTAGTGCAAATATAAAACAAATCTAACAACATAAATTTGAATATGAATTTTTTCTTTCAAAATTAAAAGTAATAAATTACATTCCCACATCGCAATTTTAACTCTACAATTTTATTTCAATAATTTAACAATACTATTTTGAATATGAAAATCGTATTAAAAACCTTATTCCCAAATCTCAAAACTCAATTTCAATTTTCCCATTTATCTTTCAACAAATTTTCAACATCATTATTTATAACATGAACCCTTAAAAACATCCTTTATAATTAATCCCTTTCAAATTCTAATGACACTTTCAGGATTTTATTAACAACATAAATTTGAATATGAATAACAGAAAAACATCACTCTATCTAAATTAAATCACTTCCTATTTCTAGTGATATTTTGGAAATTTTTTTTAACAACATAAATTTGAATATGAAGTCCTATAATTTTAATTTCACTCATCCAAATCTATAATTTTTTTCTTCCCATTAAACCTTTTTCTATTTCAAAAGTCAAATTTCTGTAAATTTAAAATTCAAATCTTATGAAAACACAAAAATTGATCATTACAAGTTTAGTTATTGTTTTTAGCAGTTTGTTGTTAATTAAACCTTTATTGGCTCAACATCACGGTTGCAAAGGGCATGAACAGCCGCCAAAATCCCATGAATGTTTTATTGAAGGATTAACTGATGAACAAAAATCGAAAATCGAAAAAATCAAACTCGACAGCGACAAGAAAATTCAGGAATTGAAAGCTGAATTAAAGATTAAGGATGCCGAACTTGATAAAATGATCATTGCAGACAATCCGGACAAAAAAGCTATTGATAAAAAAATTGATGAAATCTCGGTTATTAAAGCAAGCATACAAAAAGAAAGAACTGCTGCACACCTTGCTATAAGAAGCGAGTTAACTCCAGAACAAAAAATCAAATTCGACCGTCATCATCAAATGAGAAATAAACAAATGCATAATTTCCATGATGGTGAACAACATCCGGGTTGTAGAAATATGTCGGCACCCAACCCCCTCAAACACGAATAAGGACATAATAAAACCGAACCGCATAAATGACAAAAACATCCAAAATAATTTTAATCAAATTAAAACTGAGCCGGTAATTCCGGCTTTTTTTTTAAATTTACAGAATATTTATTTAAAATGAAAAAGTTTATTTTTTTTACATTTTTGCTGTTTTATTTGGCTCGGATATTTGCTCAACTCGAAATTGTTGCAGAAACAGAAGTTTCAGCTGACTTCTTTACAATTGATAAATTTGGAAATTTCTATTTTGTCAAAGGAGACAAGATTATTAAAACTGATAAAAATTTTGACACAATAGCTGAATTCTCAGATAAAAGCAAAGGTAATATCGGTAGTATTGATGCTCTTGACCCTTTCAGATTAATGATCTTTTATCCTCAATTTAATTCCATTGTGTTTTTAGATAAGGTTTTTAATCAATTACGTAGCACAATATTTTTAGATGATATAGAATATTTTTCAGTTGCTGCAGTTTGTTCTTCGAATTTCGGAAGTTTCAGAATTTTTAATAATAATTGCAATTGTATTCAGCTTATTGACAACAATTTAAGAATCATGCAGCGGAGCAGTTCTTTAAATTTTCTATCTTTTAATGTTAAAATAACTAAAATACTTGAAATCAATGATCATGTTTTAGCTTTTGACGATACCGGAAATATTTACATTTTCGATATTTTCGGAACATTTATTTCAGTATTTAATGATGTAAAAGCAAAAGATATTGTAAGTTACAGAAATACATTTATCATTCTTGACAATCAAAACTATATATATATTTTTAATCCCTCAGATAAAGGAAAACACGAGATACAAAAAATCGCAGAACTAAAGAATATAAAAGAAATTACAAGTTTTGCTATTCATGAAAATCAAGTTTTCATACTTTCTGATAAAAGGTTAATAATTTTTCGTTTTGAAAATTGATTTTTACAATTTTTTTTTTTTGCTTTGTCTTGTTAAAACTGAAATAATTGTAATATGAGTATGCACATTGCTGTAGCTGGTAATATCGGTGCCGGGAAGACAACCCTTACAAAACTTTTATCGAAACATTACGGATGGACTCCTTATTTCGAAGATGTTGATGATAATCCCTATCTAAGTGATTTTTACGAAGATATGCAAAGATGGTCTTTTAATCTTCAGGTTTATTTCTTGAATAGCCGGTTTAATCAAGTACTCGAAATTCGAAAATCAGGTAAAACTATCATTCAAGACAGAACCATATATGAAGATGCTTACATTTTTGCACCTAACCTGCACGCAATGGGATTGATGACTACAAGAGATTTCGACAACTATTTTAGTTTATTTACATTGATGTCATCTCTCGTTCAAGCTCCCGACTTGCTGATTTACCTTAGAGCCAGCGTTCCAAAACTTGTTCAGAACATTCAGCAAAGAGGTCGAAAATATGAAAATACAATCCGACTCGACTATCTCAAAAGATTAAATGAAAGATACGAAGCTTGGATTGGTAACTATAAAAACGGTAAGTTATTGATAGTTGATGTTGATAATATTGATTTTGCTCAAAAACCAGAAGACCTTAGAACTGTGATAAATAAAATTGACGCTGAAATTCACGGATTATTCTAACTTTATTTTTATGACTCGAAACAGCCGATTAAATTATCTTGGTGCAGGTATTTCTATTTTTGTAAACTTAATTTTATTCGTACTTAAATACTGGGCAGGAATAGTATCAAATTCTGTTGCAATGATGGCAGATGCATGGCATACTCTAAGTGATTCGTTTACATCGGGAATTGTCATTGCCGGGACAAAATTATCATCGCGAAAACCCGACCTGAAACATCCTTTTGGACACGGGCGTTATGAACAAATTGCTGCAATATTTATTGGAGTATTACTTGCTGTTGTCGCTTACGAATTTATCATCGACGCCATTACTCGCCTTTCCGCCAGAGAAAAAGCAGTTTTCGGGAATCTTGCAATTATTGTTACTATAATTTCAATTTTTACTAAAGAGGCGATGGCTCAAATGTCATTTTATATTGCACGAAGAACTGGAAATTCATCAATGAAAGCTGATGCTTGGCACCATCGAAGCGATGCTCTTTCTTCAATAATTGTTCTGGTTGGAATTTCTCTACAAAATAAAATTTGGTGGATTGATGCTGTTTTAGGAATTATTGTCTCACTGATTTTAGCTTATGCTGTTTTTGAAATTTTCAAAGATACAATCTCAAAGTTAATAGGTGAAGAAATCCCCGAAGAAACAAAAGAAAATGTTAAACAGATTATTACAAATCTTTACGGGTATGATTTTGAGGCACACCACTTCCATATTCACAATTATGGAAACCATAAAGAACTCACCTTTCACATCTACGTAAATCCCGATTTGAGCGTTCACGATTCACATGAAATTGCAACAAAAATTCAAAAAGAAATCCTAAAAGAATTAAATATCTGCACCACAATCCACATAGAACCAAAAGGACTAGTACATAATAAGTAACGTGTATAATTTATTAAAAAAATAATTAATTAACAAGGGTAATTTCAAATTTTTTACTTTTGCAAAAAACTTAAAACTATGAGATTAGACTTATCAAATGCAATTCAATTTTGTAAGATTGAAAGTTTTGAAAACAAAAAAAAACTGGCTGTTGATTGTTTAAATAAATTAATCAATGGAAATGGCAAAGGCTCCGACTTTTTAGGTTGGATTGATTTACCTATTAACATTACAAACTCTATAATAACTGATATTGTTGAAACTGCTAAAACTTTTAAAAATCTTGATGCTGTTGTCATTATTGGTATTGGAGGTTCGTACCTTGGAGCTAAAGCTGTTCACGAAGCTTTGAAACCTCACTTCGACAAACCTAAACCCGAAATTATTTTCGCAGGACATAACCTTAGCGGAAATTATCATTCCGAACTTTTAAAATATCTTAATAATAAACATTACGGAATTATTGTAATCTCAAAATCAGGCACAACTACCGAACCAGCAATTGCTTTCAGGTTATTGTACAGAGATTTAAAACAAAAGTTTGATAAAGAAACCATTAAAAAAAGGATTGTTGCAATTACCGATGCTAAAAAAGGAGCCTTAAGAAAACTTGCCGACAAGGAAGGTTTTAAAACTTTCGTTATTGATGATAATGTAGGAGGCAGGTTTTCGGTACTGTCACCAGTAGGTTTATTGCCAATTGCAATAGCCGGATACGATATTAAAAGTTTATTACATGGAGCTGCCAACATGAGAAATATTTGTATTAACAAAAATCCTGAAAATCCAGCTATACAATATGCTGCCTTGAGAAATGTGCTTTACGATGAAGGCAAAAAGATGGAATTACTGGTAAATTATAATTTCAAACTAAATTATTTCTCAGAATGGTGGAAACAATTATACGGAGAAAGTGAAGGTAAAGAAGGAAAAGGAATTTTTCCGGTTTCAGTGTCATTTTCAACAGATTTACACTCTTTGGGTCAGTATATTCAACAAGGAGAACGACATCTTTTTGAAACTAATATCCTGGTTAATGATGATTCTGACTCCCCTATCATACCTCAAGATGAAGAAGATCTTGATCAACTGAATTATATTGCAGGTAAAAAAATGGAATATGTAAATAGAACTGCTGCACAAGCAACCATAATGGCTCATGTTGCCGGAAATGTTCCTAATATTATCATTGAAATTGATAAAATTAACGAGTACAATCTTGGCAGTTTGATTTATTTCTTTGAAATTGCTTGCGGAATAAGCGGATATTTACTTGATGTAAATCCATTTGATCAACCCGGAGTCGAAGATTACAAACAAAATATGTTTAAACTGCTTGGAAAGAAATAGTTTTTTGTATAATTTAAAGTCCCCTATGGTAAGTATTTTCCATAGAGGACAATCTTATTTCTGTTATTTAATTTTAAATTTCTTCTGTTTCAACAACTTTTGCAAGAATATCCGAGTACTGAATTATAAGATATTTTTTATGTTCCATTTCTAATTCAGTACCAGAATACTGCTTATAAACAACTCGATCTCCGACTTTAATCTCAGGTTCGTCAATTCTGCTCAAAGCAATAACAGTTCCAACATTTTCTTTCTCTTTGGCGGTATCAGGAATTATTAAACCGGAACTTGTTCGTTGTTCAGTTTGTTCCGGAGTAATGTCCAATAAAATGTTTTGATTAACTGGATGTAGTTCTTTCATAGCTTTTAATTTTTTGTTAAACATTATTTTAATTCCAGTAGCAAATCAATTTTAGCTTTATCAAATCCAACAACAATTTGTCCATCAATATCGGTTTGGGGTACACCTTGCTGACCCGTTCGCCTGACTAATTCTTCAGCAGCTCTCTGATCACGCGAAACATCTACATCTACAAACAGAACCCCATTTTTACGTAAATATGCTTTTAAAGCATTACACCACGAACAAGTTGGAGTACTATAAACTATAACTCGTTTTTTGGGCTTCTCAACAAACATGTTCGTATTGTATGTGTTCTCAAACAAAGATTTATAGTAATCAACAGATTGACATCCTTTGATAACATTTTTTAAATCAGATTTTTCAAAATATAACAACACCGGCACTGTATTAATTCCAAATTCGGGATGAATATCTCGTACCTTGTTTACATCAGCAATAATAACATTTTCAGTATTATTTGCCGATAAATTATTAAAAGCACAATCGCTTAGCTCGCTTCCTGATTTATAAATTAACAAATATGTTTTTTCGTTTTTACTAATATGTTCCTTTAATTCATCCAACGACCAAATTTTTTTCATCTTCGAAAATTTTAACTTTAGACTTAATATATTCTGCTAGACTTAAAGATGCAATTGTTCCTTCAGCAACAGCAGTAGTAATTTGTCTATATTTTTTAGCGATGCTGTCTCCTGCGGCATAAACTCCCGGAATACCGGTAAACATATCACTGTCAACAATTATTTCCCCACGATCATTTAATGGTAATATCCCTTTTAAATCTTCTGTATTTGGAATGTATCCTATAAAGATAAACACACCATCTGTTTTAAAAATATGTCTAGTACCGCTTGTTATATGCTCTATTTCAACAGCTTCAAGTTTTTCCGACCCCAAAAATTTTACTATCCTTGATTCCATAATGAAATTAAGTTTAGGAGTTTTTTTCGCCTCATCAATCACTGCCGGAAATGCTTGAAAATGATCAAACTGATGAACGATAGTTACTTTTGTAGCAAATTTTGTCAGACTTATGGCTTCTTCCAGTGCAGAATTTCCACCTCCAACAACTACTACTTCCTTGCCTGTAAAGAAATCCCCATCACAGGTAGCACAAAAGGAAATACCCCTTCCCCTGAATTCATTTTCACCTTCGACACCAAGCAATCTCGGACGACCACCGGTTGCAAAAATCACTCCTCTTGCCTTTATCTCTCTGCCATCGGATAAGACAATTTTTTTGATTTCATCATTGAGATGATATTCTGTAATTTCTATATTACCAATTAATTTACATCCAAAATCTTTTGCTTGCTTTTTCATTACAGCAGCAAGATTAAACCCTTTTGTTTGTTCCACTCCTGGATAATTAGCTACCTCATCGGTAAGCACTACCTGACCACCGAAACTTCCTGAATTAAGAATTACAGTTTTCAGTTTCGCTCTGGAGGAATAAATCCCTGCAGATAGTCCTGCAGGTCCTCCTCCTATTATTGCTACATCAAAAATTTCGTTCATGTTAAAATTTATTTTTGAAAATACTCATTTAAAATTGATGTAATTTGCTGACGATTTTGAATACTTGTTGTTGCTTTTACAGTTTTCCCGTTTTTATAGTACATTGTAAAAGGTAATCCCATAAATCCTCTGCATGCCGGATCGTTTCTTATAATTGCAGCTTCGGGATTATCAAATGCCATAACTGCAAATTTTACATGAGGATATTCCTCTTCTAATTCTTCCATTATGTCGTAAACAGGAATACACATCGGACCCATTCGACCGCAACATACCATTAAATTTTCATTTTCTTCCTGAAGTTTTTTCAATTCTTCAGATGTTTCAATTTCGTGTAATGAAGTTCTTAACATTTTCATATTATTTTATTTTAAAATTTCTGCAAAATAAACAGTTCTTTGAATTCACTGTTCATACAACGGTAATGAAAGAACACAATTTCAAAAATGAATCTTTTCAGATAAAAAACTGTCATATTTCAATATATTTGTAAAAAAATTATTTTTTATGAACATAGAAGAATTATCCCGTTGTTTTGCCAACCTTTATCCGGAAGAACTTGAAAAAATCGGCTTATTTAAAAAACAGATCCCTTACAGTAAATCCGAACTAATTTTTAAACAGGGAACTTTTGCTCATCATGTTTTCTTTATAATTGACGGGATAGTAAAGACTTATATACAAACCGATTTTGATAAACAACTCAATATAAAAATTTCAACTACAGGTGAATTTTTGGCCTTCAATACTGTTTATGGTGAAAAATATTATCAATATAGTGCATCGGCTATCAGAAATTCAACAATCTGTATGATAGAAAAAGATGCCTTGCTAAAACTAATTTTATCAAATCCCGACTTTGCTTATCAAATCAATTCAAGAAACATGTATGACGAAAATCGTATGCTTGAGATAATAAGAAACATATCCTACAAACAAATGCGAGGAAAATTAGCTTCAACATTACTATACATTTACGAGATAAGTCAGAAATCCGAAAACATTTTTCCTTTGTTAACTCGACAGGATTTAGCAGAATTTGCAAGTATTAACACAGAATCGGCAATAAAAATTCTCAAAGAATTCGAACAAGAATATATTATTGAACTTAAAAATAAAGATATCGTAATAAAATCCCTCAACAAACTTGATGAAATTTCAAGAAAAGGATAATTTTTAGTATTTAATCCCTCATTTTTTCGAAAAAATTATTAATAATCAACAATCACAATTATACAACTACATATTAAATACTGTAGCCTCGAAATAGAAAAAGTTTAATAATTTCATTTAATAAAAAAAAGCAACTGTACTATACTAATTAGTGTTTATTTGTACTATCAGTGGCTTAAATTTTAGCCATGAGTTCACGAACCACAAAATTTCATTTAACCCAAAATCTTTACCAACCAACCAACTAACTAACTAACTAACCAACCAACCAACCAACTAACCAACTAACCAACCAACTAACTAACCAACCAACTAACCAACCAACTAACTAACCAACTAACCAACTAACCAACTAACCAACCAACCAACTAACCAACTAACCAACTAACTAACCAACTAACCAACCAACCAACTAACCAACCAACCAACTAACCAACCAACTAACTAACCAACTAACCAACCAACTAACTAACCAACCAACCAACCAACTAACTAACCAACTAACCAACCAACTAACTAACTAACCAACTAACTAACCAACCAACCAACTAACCAACCAACTAACTAACCAACTAACCAACCAACTAACTAACCAACCAACTAACCAACTAACTAACCAACCAACTAACTAACTAACCAACTATCTCCCCAACAACAAAATTACTACCACCAACAAAAACAAAATCATTTTCACCCGCAGAACTCATTGCTGCATTATATGCTGAAGGAACATTGGAATAAAAACTTACCTGCGAAAAACATTTTGTAATTACAATATTTTTTAAATCTTCAATGGACATTGCCCTTGGAATTGATGCTTGAGTAAAATAGTACTTATTTCTTTCGTCGTTAGGGAAAAGTTCCAGAAGTTCGGAAACATTTTTATCGCTTACAAAACCCAAGACAAAATGGTATTTATCTGCCTTTATATTTTTAATTTGTTTAATTATTTCGGTGATTCCATTTTTGTTATGTCCGGTATCGCAGACACAAAGAGGGTTGTCGTTTAGTTTTTCCCATCTCCCTCTGAAACTTGTATTTTTAACTACATTTTTTAATCCGTTTGCTAGACTATCATCATTAATTTTTACACCTATATCATTTATACACTCAACGGCATTAATTATTAGGTTTAAATTCTTATGTTGATAATTTCCACCTAAAGCAAAATTAAATTCGTTGCTAATACCATTTTTTGAAAATCTGTATATAGAATTTTCAAAATCGCTTTTGATTTGTTCGCAAGTGCTTATTTTATCTGTGAATAAAATGCGGGAATTTTCAGACTTTGCTTTTTGTAAAAACACATTATCAGTTTCCGGAGAGGATTCTCCTATAATTACAGGAACTTTTGGTTTTATTATACCCGCTTTTTCAACTGCTATTTTTTCTTTTGTATCACCAAGAAATTGAGTGTGGTCATAATCAATATTTGTTATGACTGAAATTATGGGATTGATAATGTTAGTAGAATCCAACCTCCCTCCCATTCCAACTTCTATCACAGCAATATCTACCTTCATAAAACGGAAATACTCAAACGCCAAAGCAACAGACATCTCAAAGAAAGAAGGTTTTAATTCTTTCAAGACTTTAAGATTATTATTTATAAAATCAGTTACAAATTCTTTTGAGATTTTTTCTCCATTTACTCTAATTCTTTCGCGATAATCAACAAGATGCGGAGATGTATATAGTCCTGTTTTGTAACCTGCTTCTTGCAGAACAGATGCCAGCGAATGTGAAACAGATCCCTTACCGTTTGTACCTGCTATATGAATGGTTTTATAATGTTTGTGAGGATTCCCGAAATAATCATCAAGCTTAATTGTAGTATTGAGATCTGCCTTATATGCCGCTGCTCCTATCCTCTGATACATTGGCAGCGACTCGTACATAAACTTCAGTACTTCTTCGTAATTCATTTTTTTGAGGCTAATTTTTTGATATCCGATTTAAGTATGTAATCCCTGGCTTTTTCAGTAATTTTATGCGAATCATAATAATATATCAAACCGGATTTTGCATCAAAAATAATTTTCACGCAATATGAAAGTGTAGAACTAAGTTTTGGTTTAATTAAATGTAGCATTATTGCATTTTCATCCTCTTTATCAATTAGTTTTTTTATATCCTCCCGTTCTGCATATTCAAAAGAAAAAGGATAAACCGAGGCAAGAGAATTTTTAGTTCGGATATCGGGTTCAATTTCAGTTTTTAGTAAGTATAATGTTTTTTTTCGGGGGCTACCGGATTTTTCGAGATAATATTTTGCAATATTATCTTTATTTAAAGAAGGATTTTCTTTGCATGTCTTAACGTGTAATTGAACAAATTTAACAATTGCTCCCATCTTATAGGCATATTCGGACTCCAAAGCTCCGTTGTAGCACAATGGAACTGCCGCAATAGTTGGCATATCATTAACATCCTTGTAATTACCTCCGTTTGTTAATATTAAAAAATCAAAAAGAGTTTGTGTTTTATCTTTTTCGAAATAAACCTGATTTATCATAAGAAATGATTTTCCTGAATCTTTCATATATTTTTTAAAATCCGATTCATAAATAAACTCATAAGGAGTGAGAGTCCAGAACTTTTCTACAGCTTCACGAATGGCATCATTATAATCAGATGTTCTATCATTTTTAAGTACTACTAGTGTTGTTGATCTTAAAAATTTATTCAGGTCAGTCTGACTTGCAACAGGAATTTCTACCTGTGAGTAATAATAGCTTAGATTTAACATTAAAATTAAAAACCATAATATCTTTCTCATAAAAAATAAATTATTTGTATTGTTGAAATTTCAAAGGTCTTAATTCATTATAAAGTCTAACGTAATAAAACAACTGTTTATTCTTCTTTCGTTTACTCAATTTAGAAAATTCTTCATAAATTTTTGGCTCACGTTTAAAAATTTCTTCAAGGTTACTTGAGTTATATTCCAAAACTGTTCCGGTTTCCATATCAATAATATAGTGTACAAGTTCTTCACTCTGATAAGTACGATTTCTATGATTAAATGAATAATACGGGTCATAAAATGGAGAGTAATACGGATAATAAAACGGATCCGAAAAGCTCTGATAAATTACCTTAACAGTGCTTACAAAGTGCGAAATACTGCCTACATAAGGTATCAGATTAGCTTTACCATTATAAAAAATATAAGGACGTCCGTTTTTGCTATAACCCCAGACGTTTTTTTTTGATATTCTTTGACTTATTCCAAAATCATCGCTGTAAACAATCTCCGAAACAGTATCTAAAATTCTGAAAAAATCGGGCAAATCATACGACGGAATTATCATTCTCCCGAAATCCATCGGTATATTGTTACGAAAACTGTTAAAATCTAAAAAAATGCCGTCGTTAAATAATAATCCGAATTCATAGTTTATAAACTCTTCTTCCTCCTGAGCAATAGAATTAAAAGAATTCAGAGAAGATAAGATCAAAACAAAAATTATAAAGGAATAAAGCCTTTTCATAAATCATTTTTTCATAATTTCAAAAAATGGTTTTCGGTTAATTATAGATTGTCCGAGGGTAATTCCGTCGGTGTATTGAAGTTCTTCGCCAACTGCTACACCTCTTGAAATGACAGTTATCTCGTTGCACAATCCGTTAATTTTTTTGCCGATGTAGTAGTTTGTCGTATCCCCTTCAGTTGTAGCAGGAAGTGCAAATATTACCTCATCAACTTTATTATTTTCAAGCCTTTCGATTAAGGATTTTATTTTAATATCGTTAGGCCCAATTCCGTCTATTGGTGAAATTAATCCGCCCAGAACATGATACAAACCATTATATTGAGAAGTACTTTCGATGGCTATAACATCATGAATACCTTCCACAACGCAAATCAGAGAATGGTTGCGTTTATTATCCGAACAAATCGGGCAAATATCTTCATCCGAAAGATTATGACAGATGCGGCAAAATTTAGTTTGAGTTTTTAGTTTACGAACAGCTTCAAGAAATAATTCAACCTCAGTATCCGAACGACGCAACAAGTGCAAAGCAAATCTTAATGCCGTTTTTCGTCCTATTCCCGGGAATCCCGTGAATTGCAAAACAACATCTTCCAGATACTTACCTGATTTTCCTTCAAAACTCATATAATTTCAAAATATCTAAAAAATTTACAGCACAAAAATAATCAAATATTTCACACCCCCCATCTAATTTATCAACCAACCAACTAACCAACTAACCAACTAACTAACTAACCAACCAACTAACTAACTAACCAACCAACTAACTAACTAACCAACTAACCAACCAACTAACTAACCAACTAACCAACCAACCAACTAACTAACCAACCAACTAACTAACTAACTAACTAACCAACTAACCAACCAACCAACTAACTAACTAACCAACCAACTAACTAACTAACCAACTAACCAACCAACCAACCAACTAACCAACTAACTAAAACCAATACTCCAAAACCTCACTAATACCATTATCAAATAAAACAGAGGCAAATAATTTATGTTCAGGTTCATCATCAAACCATACAACTCTCACAGTGTTATTTTTAGTACCAATGATTAAACCGCCTTTTATTCTCCAGTATATTTGTCTGTAGTTATTACAATCCACCATATAAAAACTCGAAGCACGTTTGCCGGGAGTTTTGGGATAAGTATTAATCCTCGCACATTCGGGCAATAGCTCAGAATACAAAAAATCTGTTGACTTTGAACAAATAAAATAAAAAACATCATTTAATTTATTGGCAGCATCCACATGAGGAGAATGTCCCTTGTTTTTCAGAATATGAAGTTCCTCTTTACGTTCAAGTTCACGCAGTTTAATGTGAATTTCGAGAGAACCGCAAACTTTGTTTAGAATTAAAGATGAAAAATTTGCCTGTATGTCTTTAAAAGGATAATCGCAGTTAATAGGTACCACCAAATCAGCATCGCCGTGAAAAGAGATGACCGAGGCTTTAGAATTTTTCAAGATATCGGTATTTTCAACTGCTCCCCACATATTAATCACAGACTTTATGCTAAAATTTTTCTTTAGATTGTTCCCTGAACTTTCAATTTTTCCTAGGTCTTCGTTCAACAGATTTTTAAAACTTGATTTTGGCCTGTTATTATTACGCATAAATGCCAGATTTAAGGCAGTAATTCCGCCGGCAGACGAACCTCCTAAAAAAATTTTCGAAGTGTCAATTCCGAATCTTGTTCTGTTTTCAACGAAATAACGCATTGCTGCATGAGCGTCCTGTAAAGCTCTGTAGCCGGCCCGTTCGACCTCCGAACCTAATGGAATAAACCCCAGTCTGTAATTTATAGATGCTGTAACATATCCCAATGAAGTGAAATATCTGCAAAACTGAACCATGGCATCCGACTGTTTATCCCCAATATAGAATGCTCCGCCATGAATAAACATTATAAAAGGGCGTTCCTTAATTGTATCTTCGGTCGGAAAATAAACATCTGCTTTTAATTCAAGGTCTTTTTTTTTCAATGTTGACAATATCCCCTTTAAAAGAATGTCAAGATATGATTCCTCCTCTGCCGGATAGCTCGTCCAGTAGCCTTTTGCTTTTCCGTAAATAATATCGTTTTTAACATTAATATCTGAAAAAACCTTTTCTTTATATCTTTTAGGAAATGTTTTATAATCAGGTTCGCGAAATTTTGCTGCAAAAAAAGTTTTAGGTTCTTCCCATCGGTTGAAAATCCACATAAAAGGTTTTTTACGCAAGGAATAAATAAAAACAATATTTTCATTCCTGGCACTTGTTAAAACTTTCATTTCCAAAACTTTGTCCCTGTAACTTAATTCATATTTATTGTCATTAATTTTAACCTTAAATTTTTCTTTTTTTGCATAAGGTGACTTTTCAAGCAAAAAAAATTCTCCTTCAGCATAATTTTCTTTCAGAATGTTAACTCGGAAATAAATTAATGAATCGTTTATGTTTGCATAATACCAGTTGTTCAGTTTAGGTTTAATAATTGTTTGTTCATAAGGTTTTTCTATATTATTATTACTTTTTGCACTACAGTAGAATACGATAATTATTAAAAGCTGTATAAGTGTTATCAATCTTAAAATCATAAGTTATATTTTCAACATTACAAATATGATAACTTTTTGAAAAATATTTTGCTAAAAACAAAATAAAAAACGTGATTTGCAAAAAATATAAGCATGAATCCACTGATTGTTTTGGCAATAGTACTTTCATACTTTGGAATTTTGATTTTAATCTCTGTTTTCACTTCAAAAAATGTAAATTCCGAAGGTTTTTTTCTTGGTAACCGTAAATCCAGATGGTACATAGTAGCTTTTGGGATGTTGGGGTCTTCAATTTCCGGAGTAACTTTTATTTCGGTTCCGGGATGGGTACAAACTACCGATATGACATATATGCAAATGGTTTTCGGATATTTTCTCGGATATCTTTTTATTGCACATGTTCTTTTGCCGGTTTATTATAAGTTACAACTCACGTCTATATATACTTATCTCGAAAAACGCTTCGACACCATTACTTATAAAACAGGAGCTTCGTTCTTTCTGCTTTCGCGTACAATTGGGTCGGCATTCAGATTATTTATTGTCGCAAACGTTTTGCAAGTAACTATTTTTAACGAACTTGGAATACCTTTTTATCTTACGGTTTGTCTGTCAATACTTCTAATTTGGGTTTACACTTTTAGAGGAGGGATAAAAACAATAATCTGGACAGATACACTTCAAACATTTTTTCTTTTTGCAACATTAATAGCAACAATAGTAATTATTTCATCAGAGTTAAAATTTAATTTTTCTGAAACAGTAAATGCCATTACCGAAAGTAAATATTTCCGTATTTTTGAGTTCTACGATTGGAAATCATCACAGCATTTCGTAAAACAATTTATTAGCGGAGCTTTGGTTACGATTGTAATGACCGGTCTCGACCAGGATATGATGCAGAAAAATCTTAGTTGCAAATCATTAAAAGATGCAAAAAAAAATGTTATAAGCTATGGCTTTGCTTTTATTCCTGCAAACTTACTTTTCTTATCTCTTGGCGTACTTTTAATGATTTTTGCCACAAGTCACAATATTGATACTAATCTCATAAAAGGCGATAACCTTTATCCAATAATTGCTTCAAGATATCTCGGAACAGGAATATTGATACTTTTCCTTATAGGATTAATGGCTTCGGCATATTCAAGTGCCGACAGTGCCCTCACTGCTCTTACAACATCTTTTACCGTGGACATCATCGGTATCAAAAACAAAACAGAAAATCAAATAAAAAAAATTAGAACAATTGTTCATATTAGTTTTTCGATATTGATGGCAACAATTATTATTATTTTTAACATCATAAACGAAAAAAGCGTAATTGACGCAATATTTACAATAGCTGGTTACACCTACGGACCTTTACTTGGAATTTATGCATACGGATTATTTACAAAACGAACAACTAACGGCAAAGCTGTTCCTTTCATAAGCATTTTGAGTCCGGTGATTTGCTTTTTTACATACAAATTTTTGCTGAATTCATTTGATTACAAAATGGGATACGAACTACTTTTACTTAATGGAATAATAACATTTATTGGTCTCTGGATATTCGGAAATAAAAATCAATAAAATTATTGTATAAAAATTTTATTCTAACTTTCAAAATTGAATTTAATAATATAAATTTGCAGCCTTAAATAAAAACTTGATAGATAAATAATTTTATTATGGCAAAAAAGAAAACAGAAGAAAAAGATGCTTTCAAGTCAGTAGAATCATCATTAAGCAGAGCTGAAAATTTTATAGAAGAAAATCAGAAAGCATTTATTTACGGGATAGCAGGTTTACTTTTGGTTGTTTTATTGGTTATAGGGTACTACAGATTTATCAGAGAACCAAGAATTAAACAATCATGGGCAGAAGCTTTTAAAGCAGAAATGTATTTTGAACGTGATTCCTTTAATCTTGCTCTCAATGGCGACGGAGTTTATCCCGGATTACTTGATATTATTGATGATTACGGCAGAACTCCTATCGGAAAAGCATCTCGCTATTATGCTGGTGTGTGCTACATGCGTTTAGGCGATTACGAAACTGCTATCAGCCATCTTAAAAAATTCAAAAGCAAAGATGCAATGGTTAGTGCCATGGCTATAGGTTTAATTGGCGACGCTTATATGGAATTAGGCGACCTCGATAAAGCTCTCGATTACTATCTTGATGCTGCAAAAAAAGCCGACAACGACCTCCTTTCTCCTATATTTCTAATGAAAGCAGGCAGAACTTGCGAATTACTTAATGATTATGAAAAAGCTCTGGAACTTTACAAAAAAATTGATAAAGATTATTACGATACTCCTCAACAAAGAGAAATCGAAAAATACATTACAAGAGCAGAATTAAAAATCGAACAAAATAAAAAATAATCAAGGGCTTAAAGCCCTTTTTTTTTAAATCAGATCACTATGGCATCATCAAAAAAAAATTTATCTGCTTACGACGAAACCGGTATTTATATAAACAATCCTAATACTCCGGTGAAAATAGGAATCGCCGTTTCGGAATGGAATAGCGAAATTACCTCGGCTCTTGCTAAAGGGGCTGTTGATACCCTTAAAAAATATGGTTTTACCGACAAAGACATTATAATTAAAGCTGTTCCGGGTAGTTTTGAATTACCACTTGCTGCTGACTATCTGATAAAGTATGCAAATACAGAAGCTGTAATTTGTTTAGGATGCGTAATTCAGGGAGAAACCCGACACTTTGATTTCGTTTGTCAGGGAGTTACTCAAGGCATAATGAATATTATGAACAAATACGAAGTTCCGGTTGCCTTTGGCGTTTTAACAACTCAAAATCAGCAACAAGCACTCGACAGAGCCGGAGGAAAACACGGAAATAAAGGTATTGAGGCTGCTGTGGCTGTCTTAAAAATGCTCGAATTGAAAAATTGCCTTAGTTCAAAATGTAAATAATATTCAAAAAAATCCCGTTAATCTCTAAAGAAACACTATGATTAAATGAAAAAAATCTCAAAATTGATATTTCAAACATTTTCTATTGTTAATCTAATTATTGCAACATTTATATTTATTTCTTGCTCATCATCAAAAAAATACACAAAAGCCAATATTGTTTTTTGGGACGGATTCAAAGTCGAAATGCTTGTTTCTCCTAACAAAAGCTCATATTACAGCTTTATCAGATCAAAATATAAAACCGAAGATGAAAAAATTAAATATCTGATTCCCGAAGAAGTTATTTCCATAAACGGAAAAGATTACTCTTACGTAAGCATGTATTTTGATGAGGAAAATTTCGGAATGGAATCCTATAGTTTTGCTAAAATTATTGCCGGAGATACAGCTTTTGCACTTGTCGAAACTAAATATCAGATTAAAACCTGTTCCTGTAAGACTGCCGGAACATTTTTAAAAGGAATTTTCCTCTACGCTTCACCGTCAACATATCTAAAATTGAAATTAGATTATAAAAATAATATTTACAACAGAATTGAAATCGCAAAATTTTTTAAAGCAAATTCAGGAATTGTTCCATCCGATAACATAAATACACTTACAGACTTAATTGAGTACCTTAATAGCAATTCCAATCTTCCCTAAAACTAACTAAACTCTACCAACCAATAAATAATCAACAATTTATCAACAATTAACAATTATAAACACCTGAAAATCAAAACTATATTTTGTTATTTGACAAAAATTGTTAATAATGTTAAAAAAAGAACAATAACAAATTATAAACTTTTGTTTAATAGTAGTAAATTTGGCCTTCAAAATTTTTAGAAATGGGAAAAATTATAACTCTGGCAAATCAGAAAGGCGGTGTAGGAAAGACAACTACAGCAATTAACCTTGCAGCAAGTTTAGCTGTTTTGGAATACAAGGTTCTTGTAGTAGATGCCGATCCACAAGCAAATGCTACCTCAGGAATGGGATTTGATGTTCGTAACATTAAAGCCGGGCTTTACGAAGTTCTTATTAAAGATTATGATCCAAAAGATACAATACTCTCCGCCAGCATTGACAATCTGTACCTGATGCCAAGTCATATTGATCTGGTTGGTGCAGAAATTGAGATGCTCGAGCTGCCCGAAAGAGAAAAAGTTCTTAAAAACGTTCTGGCAAAAATTAAAGACAATTACGACTTTATCCTGATAGATTGTTCTCCGTCTTTAGGTTTAATCGTTGTTAATGCCCTAACTGCAAGCGATTCCGTATTGATTCCGGTGCAATGTGAGTATTTTGCTCTCGAAGGGTTAGGAAAACTACTCAACACTATTCGAATCGTTCAGAGTCGTTTGAATCCTGAACTCGATATCGAAGGTTTTGTTATGACAATGTATGATAGCCGTGTAAGACTTTCTGATCAAATACTTGAGGAAGTAAAAAAACATTTCGATACAATGGTTTTCGACACCGTTATTCACAGAAACGTTAAGTTAGGGGAAGCTCCAAGTTTTGGACAAACAATTTTTGATTATGACGCTGCATCTAAAGGAGCTGCAAACTACCTGAATCTTGCTCGTGAACTGTTGCAACGTAATAATATGACTAAAATTAGTAACGAAGAAAAAATAATCGGATAAATTATGGCAAAGAAAAACGCACTTGGCAGAGGTTTAGATGCTCTTATTGATACTTCAAATGTAAAAAATTCCGAAAATACAGTAAATCAACCCAACGAAATTGATATAGAACTTATTGATACAAATCCATATCAACCGAGATCAGAATTCGACGAAGAAGCCCTTAACGAATTATCGGCTTCAATAAAAGAATTGGGACTAATACAGCCAATCACAGTCCGGAGCCTCGACAACGGAAGATATCAGCTTATCAGCGGGGAAAGAAGACTTAGAGCCTCAAAACTTGCCGGAATCACAAAAATTCCCGCTTATATACGTAGCGCAAATGACCAAGAAATGCTTGAGATGGCTCTGGTAGAAAATATACAACGTGAAGACCTTAACGCCGTTGAAATTGCCATCAGTTACCAACGCCTGCTCGACGAATGCAACCTTACTCAAGAAGAACTTAGTCAACGTGTTGGAAAAAAACGTGCTACAATTTCAAACTACATCAGGCTTTTAAACTTGCCTGTAAAAATTCAATCAGGATTAAAAGAAAACAAAATCAGCATGGGACATGCCCGTGCATTGCTTTCAATTGAAGACGAAGATACCCGTCTTATGATTTACGATCAAATTATCAAATACGATTTCTCTGTTCGTAAAGTCGAAGAAATTGTTCGGCAACTTAACTCCGATGGAGATGAAATAAAAGCAAAAAAAGAAAAAAATTCCACAAAAATTGATGATTATGTTCAATTGCAGGCTCACCTTTCGAATTGTTTTGCAACTGAAGTAGAGTTTAAAAGAAATTCAAAAGGTAAGGGAAAAATCATCATCCCTTTTAAAAACGACGCCGACCTCGAAAGAATTATTGCTTTATTGGATAAATTAGCTCTTTAAAGAATTTTGATTTTGAAGAAATTAAAAACATACCTGATATATCTGCAAATTTTCTTAATTATTTCGGTTGCCTCTTTTGGGCAAACTGAAGAAAATGATAAAATTAAATATCACTCTCCAAAAAAAGCCATGCTGCTTTCAGCCGTTTTACCCGGAGCAGGACAGGCATACAACCGTAAATTCTGGAAAATCCCAATAGTATATGTAGGCATAGGAGGTTTTTCTTATCTTGCTTATAATAATCAAAAACAGTTTAACAAATACCACGATGCCTACATAACAAGAAACAACGGAGGCATTGATGAGTTTTACAATATACTTAATTCTCAGGCTCTAATTAACGAGATGGAAAAATACAGAAAACAAAGAGATCTTAACCTGATTGGTTTTTTTGCCTTTTATTTGATACAGATGATTGATGCAAGTGTAGATGCACACCTTTTTGAGTTTGATGTCTCGGATAATCTGAGTTTGAGAGTGCAAACAATAACAAGTCCGAATTATGCAACTGTTGGCGGTATTTCTGTAAAATATAAATTTTAACAATGAAGAAAATTTTTTATTCCATATTGTTTTTAACACTGTTTAATACATTTAGTTTCTCACAAATTCCACGAATAGAAGAATCGGTAAATTCTAAAGTATCTGCCTCATCAAAAATCGCTTTTGTTGACCAACTTGATAGTTTACTTGCAGAATGGTTTTATTACACCGGACGCGACACAATTCAATTTCTGAAACCTGCCGACCGAAACAATTTTTTATTAAGCAATATTCCCGATTCCCTTTTTGCCATGAGAATAAGAAATATTCCAACTACAATTCAACTAACATATAATTCTCATGTTAAAAAATACATAGAACGTTATGTAATTAACGGTAAATGGATAGCTCCAAAATTTTTAGGCCTTTCGCATCAATATTTTCCAATGTTTGAAGAAAAACTTGATGCTTATGACTTGCCTCTAGAGTTAAAATATTTGCCTATAATTGAATCAGCACTTAATCCAAAAGCAAAATCACCTGCCGGAGCCGTAGGTCTATGGCAGATAATGTATAAAACAGGTATCGCACTTGGTCTGGAGATAAATACTTATGTGGACGAACGAATGGATCCAGAAAAGTCTACCGAAGCAGCATGCGTATATCTGAAAAAACTTTACGAAACATATAAGGATTGGAACATCGTACTTGCAGCTTATAATGCAGGACCTGGTACTATAAATAATGCTATTCGCCGTTCGGGAGGGAAAAATACATATTGGGAAATTTTACCTTATTTGCCAAACGAAACAAGAAATTACGTTCCTGCATTCATTTCAATTGTTTATCTTTTTACATACGCCGATAAACACGGATTTAAACCAGAATTCATTCCTTTCATCGAAGATGCAGACACCGTAATGATTACAAAACAACTCCATTTTGAAGCTCTCGATAGTATTTTAAGAATTCCAATAGGTCATCTCCGAGAATTAAATCCTCAATACAAAAAAGATATTGTACCTGCCATAAACAAAGAGTACCCACTAAAAATTCAAAGAAAATACATCACTAAATTTATCGAACTTGAAGATTCTATTTATAAATATTGCGATTCTGTATTCTTCAACAATGCTAGAATTGAAATAAAACCCGACGATAAAGTTGCTGAATACATACCTTCTGCTGCCCAACCGGCAGGAACAGTACAACTTAATTACACCGTAAAATCCGGAGATGCCATTGGATTAATTGCCTCATGGTATGGTGTTAATATCGCTGATATTAAAGCATGGAACGGACTTAGCAGCAACAACATTAGAGTTGGACAGGTACTGAAAGTTTATGTGCCGGCAGCACTCGAATCAAAATACAAAGTAGTAAATTCTTTATCATTCGAAGAAAAACAAAAAATGATAGGAATAAATCCTAATACAAATACTCCAAAAGAAGAACCTCCCGATCCAAATTGGGAATACTATACCGTTAAATCGGGTGATACTCCATATAGTATTTCAAAAAAATTCCCCGGTGTAAGCGTTGATGATATTTTAAAAAACAATAATATATCCGATCCTTCTTCTTTACGTATCGGACAAAATTTGAAAATCAGAAGAAAATAATAACATTAGTTATGATATTTTTTATTTTTAGTAAAGATTATTTTTTAAGATTATTAGCGTTAAAATCATAAAATTAATTTCAAATGAAAAAAAACATTGCTGTTTTAGCGGGAGGTTATACATCCGAACGCAATATAAGTTTAAATTCAGGGAAACAAGTTTTTAATTCAATTGACAGAAATAAATATAATGTTTACTTTGTAGATGTTTCACGACAAGGACTCTTATGTGAAATAAATCCCGCACAATTTGCACATATTGATATGAATGACTTTTCTGTGATGCACAACGGGGAAAAAATAAGATTTGATTTTGCATTTATTGTTTTACATGGTTCTCC
Source organism: Bacteroidales bacterium Bact_19 (assembly GCA_001603595.1). GTDB lineage: Bacteria > Bacteroidota > Bacteroidia > Bacteroidales > ML635J-15 > Bact-19. The sequence continues at coordinate 40,918 of LUZK01000038.1, read as the reverse complement.
CGGCGAAGACGGAAAAATACAAGCATGGCTCGACATACTCCAAATCCCTTACTCTGCATGCGGAGTATTTGCTTCGGTTAACACATTACACAAAGCCGCATGCAAAAGACTTCTGTCAAATACGGATGTAAAAATTCCAAAATATGTAATTTTAAATAATCCCGAAGCATTTAACATCGAAGAAATTTTAGATATCACCGGACTTCCCTGTTTTGTAAAACCCAACAATGCTGGAAGCAGTTTCGGAGTGTCTAAGGTTTATAAAAAGGAAGATCTTATAGAAGCCGTAAACATTGCAATGCAAGAGGATAATATTGTTATAATTGAAGAATTTATTAAAGGCACTGAAGTTTCATGCGGTGTTATAAAAACAAAATCAGAAGAAATTGTTTTGCCGGTAACGGAAATTGTTCCAAAAAAGGATTTCTTTGATACCGAAGCAAAATACGACCCAACCCTGACGGACGAAATAACTCCAGCACGAATATCCGAAGAAGAAACCCTTGCTGTACAATCATATGCTTCATTTATATATGATTTTATCGGTTGCAAAGGAATTGTACGTATTGATTTTATTATTAGAGACGGCATTCCATACTTTCTCGAGGTAAATTCAATCCCCGGAATGAGTGCACAAAGCATTATCCCTAAACAAATAAGATCTATAGGCAAAAACATCACTGATATTCTTACAATGATAATTGAAGATAATTTTTAAAAATAAATCTTACAAAGTTCCGGATTTATATCTCAATACAAGATACTCGAGTTCTTTATCTTTCCCTTTAGAGTCGTATTCCCGTTTAAGATTATTGCCGTACAAAAGAGCAAAATTCTGCCAGAAGAATGCCCTAACCGAACCTTTCATTTCTTCTACCATTTCGTAGGCAGTACTGCCGCTTTCTCTGTCGAGAAGTTTTACCAGCATAACACCTTGCGATAAAGTAAACTTCGACAGTTGCGGTTTATAATGAGCCATTATCTGTTTCTCACGAACTTTAAGGTATTTTTTTCTATCCTTATCATTTTTAAACTTGGCAAGTGAATCCTCAATCTGATGATAAAGTTGAGAAATTTCAAGAGCATAAGGATATACCCTCAAAAAGTTATTTAGCATTTTATCTCGTTTTCTTAATTCTTTTTTTGATTTCGGATAAACAACTGCCTCAGGTAATAAAAACAGAGCATATGGATTGTGTTTTATAAGACTGTCAACATTTATGCTTTCTTTGTAATACCATGGCAATTTTTTTTGTTGTGAAAATGCTTCACAAAAAACTATAGAAAAAATTACTATCAGAATTATATACTTTTTCATTTATTTCAATTTTTAACATATCTAATAAACAAGAAAATTTTTTATTAGTTTTGACAAAAACAATTTTTATACCATTTTTAATGGAGAAAAAAGATTTAAAATCCTGGATGTTATTGCTTTTGCTTTCATTGATTTGGGGCGGTTCATATATTCTGATGAAGCAAGGACTTAAATCATATTCTTACTGGCAGGTTTCAAGTATTAGAATGATTAGTGCATTTGTTTTTTTGCTTCCGTTTACTATAAAAAACCTTAAAAAACTATCCCGAAAAAACTTAATTCCGATTCTTGTTGTTGCATTCATAGGGAATTTAATTCCATCAATATTATTCCCACTCGGACAAACCAAAGTTGACAGTAACGTCGCCGGAGTTTTAAATTCTTTAGTACCGGTTTTTGTTTTAATAATAGGAATATTATTTTTTAAAAAGAAAACCTCACTTATGCAGATTTTGGGAGTTATAATAGGACTTGCAGGAGCAGCCCTGCTCATAACTTCAAAAAATCCGTTTAGATTCGGAACAATGAATTTTTTTGCTCTTTATATTGTTACGGCAACAATACTGTATTCAATAAATATAAACCAGGTGAGCATATACCTTAAAAATCTCGACGGACTGGAAATTGCATCTTTAGCATTTTTGTTCATCGGACCAACAAGTTTAGTAATTTTTTTAAATACAGATTTAAATTCTATTAAATTTTCTCCAGAAATTATTTTTCATACACTCTGTATAATAACTCTAGGGCTAATGGGATCAGCGGTAGCTGTTTCTATTGCAAATCAACTCATTACAAAGTCGGGGCCGATGTTTGCCTCATCAGTTACATACATAATCCCTGTTTTTGCAATATTTTGGGGCATTCTCGACGGAGAAAAATTGAACCTTTTTCAGATCTTGGCAACAATTATTATTATGCTTGGAGTTTATCTTGTAAATAAAAAGTAATGTTAAAAAAACAAAAATATCTTTTATTATCAGTAAGTTCAGGACTTCTGGCAGGCTTAAGTTGGTTACAAGCAGGGTTATCGCCTTTAATACTAATATCTTTTGTGCCTGTTCTGCTTATAATGGAAGGTCTCATAAAATCTTCAGACAAAAAGGCAAAACTTAAATTTTATTTGTATGGATTTTTGGCGTTCTTAATCTGGAATATAATTTCCGTTTACTGGATTATTAACTCCACAATTGCAGGAGGAATTGCAGCAATATTTATTTCTGCTCTTATAATGTCTTTTGCTTTACCTATTATATTTATATCAAGACAAAAATTTGGAAAAACAATTGGAGGACTTGTATTCATAAGTGTTTGGATTTCAATTGAATATTTTCTATCTCACTCACAACTCTCCTGGCCATGGATGACTTTAGGGAATGCTTTTGCCGATAATACTAAATTAATTCAATGGTACGATACCACCGGAACATTTGGCGGCAGCTTTTGGATACTATCGGTCAATTATCTGATTTTCAATACTATTTCAACTCAAAATTCATCATCAAAAAATATATATTATTTAACAACGAGTTTAATTATAATCATTCCGATAATAATTTCTTTTTATAAATTCTACACCTATGATGAACCCAATTCTCCGGTAAAAATAACAATTATACAGCCTAATGTTGATCCTTATAACGAAAAATTCAACACATCGGTTTCCGAGCAAATTAAGAATCTCAACAAACTATTAAACACAACTGATCTAAATAATCCTGATTACATTTTGCTACCCGAAACTTTTATACATTCTGGAGTGCAGATTAACCAGTTAGATAATAATATTTTTATTAGAGATTTAAGAAATATTTTCTCTAAATATCCTTCCTCTGAAATAATTGCGGGAGCAGTATTACTTGAAATTTTTAGCGATGCTTCACAAGCTGGTTGCAGTTCTTTTCAAATACAAGGTAGCAATAAATTTTACAACCTATATAATTCTGCATTAATGTTTGGTCATAATTCAGAAATAAGAGTTTACCATAAGATTAAACTTGTACCTGGAGCCGAAACGGTTCCCTATACGAAAATATTCAAATTTTTAAATAAACTCATGTTAAATCTCGGAGGAATAAGTGGAACTCACAGTACCGATAGTGTACAACGCGTTTTTAAACATTCTGAAAAGAATATTTTCACATCTACTGCAATTTGCTACGAATCCGTTTTTGGAGAATTTATAAGTAATTTCGTTAAAAATGGAGCAGAAATTTTGTTTATCATAACAAATGATGGCTGGTGGGGCAATACTCTTGGATACAGACAACATAAAAATTTTGCTAGACTTAGAGCTATTGAAAACCGAAGGTCTATTGCACGATGTGCTAATACAGGCATAAGTTGCTTAATTAATCAAAAAGGACAAATCATTCAAGAAACAAACTGGTGGAAAACAGAAATCTTAAACGGACAAATAAACACAAACCAAGCAATTACATTCTATACAAAACACGGAGACTACATTGCAAAATTTTCAGTTTATACATTTTTTATTTTTTTAATTGTTTCGATAATTTTTAAGGTAAAAAAATGTATTTAAAATAGTATTTCTTGAACAATTAAACAAATAATTTGTTAAAAACATAAATATTTATTTGTAAATTTGAAAAATTAAGAGGTTTCAGAAACATTTTTATGAAAAGATTAATCATTATAATATTATCAGGTTTATTTTTAAACTTTCTGAATGCTCAAAATGGTACTATTGGTTCAGGTTTTGGCACCAATGATTGGAGTACTACTGACTGTTGGAATGGTGGTGCAGGAAGCTCAAGAATTTGGATTACAACGGCTAATGGCACAGGCAATCAATATTTTAGATTAGTAACATGTTGGGATGGAAACTGGAACCAATGGGGTCCTTCGAGTACAACCGAAGACTATCAGGTAAGCATTGGCGTTCCTGTTGAAGGTTCTACTAGTATTTGTCAGAATTGTGCAACAAAAGCTTATTACATTAATGTCAGCAGCACATCAGATAATTATGTTTTTAAAACACGTAGTGGAGGAAATCCCCCATCAAATCCTGCTTTTGTTGTTTTTCGAATACAAGGGAACATTGCTTCAGTTTCTAGTGTATCTCAAGATCCTGCTGCAGTTATTCCTTCCGAAAATGTTACAATTACTGCAAACCTAAACAGCAGTTTAAACACAGGACAAGGTGTTTATTTAAGATACACAACAGATAACTGGTCAAATTCTACAATAATTGAAATGACAGGTAGCGGAACATCTTATTCTGCTCAAATTCCCGCCTCTGCAAATATTAAAGACCAATTAGTTCAATATTATGTTTTTACTTCTGGCAATGGTTTAGCTATTTCACATTCGGATGCTGATTTTTTTACTATAAACCTTAATAACAACGGAGGCTCTAACTTTAGCTATATACCGAGAGCTATAGAATGGGTTAATTTACAATTTCCGGAAGAAGGAACAATGATGCCCGGAGATGATTTCAATATATATGCTCAAGTTTATATAAATGGAATTACAACTCAATCCTCACCATCAAGTTATTTGTCTGCATGGATAGGATTTAGCACGACAAACACCGACCCATCAACATGGAATGAAAGCGCATGGAAACCAGCAAGTTTTAATTCAAAAAGCGGGAATAATCATGAATATGTTTACAATGCAAAAAATGCAGGACTTTCACCCGGAACATATTATTACGCCTCAAGATTTAAATATGGAAACAGCGATTACTTTTTTGGTGGATACAATGGAGGGGAATGGGATGGAACTAATAACATAAGCGGTGTTATAAGATTCGGTAAAAATTCTGTACAAACCGGAAATTGGGAAGATAACACAACCTGGGATAACAATGTTCCTGTTTTGGGCGAACATGTTTTTATAAAAAACGGACATACTGTAACAATTAATTCTGATATTACTGTAAATTCAATAACCATTGAAAGTGGTGGAACTTTGATTGTTAACGGCACAAAAACTATAACAATTGGACCAAATGGCTCGTTTAAAAATAATGGTACTTTTACAGGGATGCAAAGTACAATAGTACTTAATGGAACTTCAATTATCGAAGGTAGCTCCGAAACTGAATTTAACAACATAACCGTTGAAGGACTTGATGTTACTATTTTATATACGACTGCAAAAGTTAATGGTATTTTAGATTTAAAAGCCGGCAGTATTTATAACGCTCCTGAATTCAGAGTTGGAAGTACATTAAAATATTCACAAGGAGGTAATTATAATCGAGTTACAGAATGGAATAATCCATGGAACGTTCAAGTATCAAATAATACTATTCTTAATCTAAACATTAATGCTTTTAATAATAATTTAAGCTTAGGTGGAAATTTGATTATTGACTCAGGTTCTGAAGTAATTTTTGATAATGGACATACTTTCGACTTAATTGTTGGCGGAGATATTGTTTTGAATGGAACACTAAGTTTATCAAGCACCTCAGGTTCTGATTTATTTGTTGGTGGCAATTGGACAAGAACCGGAACATTTAATCCCAATGGGAGAATGGTTGAATTTAATTCTACCTTAGGGATAAAAACATTAATAGGTCATACCACTTTTGATTATATTAAAATTAATAATACAAATTCAGAATTAAAATTAAATGATGGGATTACCATAAATAATACCTTATGGGTAGAAAATGGAGCCTGCCTGAATCTTTCGACACAAATTGTTGATGGTAACGGCGGTTTTGAACTCGTTAACGAAGGAATCCTGAAAATTGGACATCCTGATGGAATTACCACATCAGAATCCACAGGCAATATTAGAGTTACAGGAACAAGAAATTACGGAAATTCGGCAACTTATCATTATATAGGTAATTCAAACCAATACTCCGGAAATGCCTTACCAACTGCACATGAAGCTAAAAATTTGATTATTGAACTTAGTGATGATACTTATGAATTCAGAATAAATACTTCAAGTGCTGTAGAAATTGCGGCCGGAGGAAAACTCGAAATACGTTCGGGAAAACTTATTGAAGCTGCTACTCCATCCCAAGGCAGACAGGTTCAAGGAGCAGGAGATCTTGTAATGTCGGGTGGAGAGTATATATTCGAATCAACAGTAAGTGAATCTTCAACAATCAGGTTTCCGAGACTAACAGGTAATCAAACCAATATTTCAGGCGGAACAATAACTCTTGCAGGCACATCCCAATACCAACACTTAAGACCAAACGTAAAATATTACAACATTAAATTTTCAGGCTCTGGAATTAAAACAATCCCAAATTATACAGCTGATATTAATGGAACTGTAACAATCGAAAACAATGCAATAGTTGATTCTAAAAATTTCATTTTTGGAAAAGAAATTACAAACTTAACTATATCAAGTGGACGATTAATAATAGCAGGTACCGGTACAAAACCTGATATGGAAGGAACTTATAACATTACAGGTGGCACTATCGAGTTTTCTAACAACAACATAACTACACAAACAATTAGAGGAACAGCTTCTCGTAATTATTTTAACATTGAAGTTACCGGAAACAATGTTGCTAATTCAAGTGGGGATATTTACGTAACAGGAACTTTTGCAATAAAGAACGGAGGAAAATTTTCTATTGCTTCAACATACAAAGTTAGAAGTACAGGGAACTTTATCGTAGAGGACGGAGGATCTCTATTCTACGGTGCAGCAGATGGAATCACACAATCTACTAACATAGGAAATATAACGGTAACAGGTTCCAGAACTTATTCTTCAAATGCTTCCTATGGTTTTATCGGCGGAGTTAACCAGGTACCGGGAGATGGGTTACCATCAAGTTTTATTAACCTTACAGTTGATAAAAACAATTCTACAAATACAATAACGCTCGGACAAAATTATTTCGTTAACGGAACTTTACAATTGAATAATGGAATTGTTGTTACCGGTTCAAATACACTTATAATTAATAATTCTTCAAATTCATCAATTGTCGCAGGAACAGGAAATACAAATTTTGTAAATTCATACGTGGCCGGAAATTTAAGCAGAGTTGTAAGTAATCAATCTGATTTTTATTTTCCTGTTGGTACAACTTCAAATGCTCAACTTGTAGAATTAGATTTTAGCAATTTAAATTCGCTCTCAACTCCTAGTGTTACAGCAAATTTCACCGCGGATTCTGGAGAAGATATAAGCTCCCTGGGATTATACATTGACGGAACTATATTAACCAATCGCTTAAATAATGGGTATTGGACATTAACTCCTTCAAACATTGATAACCTTAGTGCTGACATTACACTTTATGGCAGAGGGTATTCCGGAGCAAGTCCGAATCCATTTGCCTATGCAATAATAAAACGAAATGGAGGAAATTGGTTCATCCCGGATGGAACTCATAGCAATACAACGCAATCCATTTCCGGCGGAACAGTTACAGTTAAACGCAGCGCTATCACTTCTTTTTCCGATTGGGCAATATCATTTAATAATCAGGACGAAACCTTGCCGGTAAACCTTGTGAGCTTTTCTGCTAATCGAGTTAGTCCATCCAAAATAGAAATTGTATGGACTTCAGCATCTGAACTTAATAATGATTATTATATTTTACAAAAATCATTTACCCCCAATTTCTTTAAAGATCTCGCAATTATTCCAGGAGCAGGCAACAGTAATCAGACAATTAATTATAAGCATATAGATTCTGACTATGAAAGAAAAACAATTTATTATCGTCTAAAACAGGTTGACTTCGACGGGAGTTATTCATATTCTAAAATTATTTCCGTAAATCCTGGTGATAATGAGCTTGAAATAATTGCATATTATAAATTCAATAAAATTTTCATGAATAATTTACCAACAGAAAATTCAGCCTATAATATTTACATTTATAATTCTTTAGGTCAAGTATTAGAAAATTTTAATGTATTTTCAGATTATAACAACCTCGAAATAAACAAATATTTACCTGAAGGAATTTACTTTTTATTGATAAAAAATCAAAATTTTGAAAAAATTATAAAAATTAATGTAATAAATTAGAATTTGGTCTTATATTTGAAAAATTATCTATTTTAAATAATTATTAACTAAAAACATCATTCTATGAAAAAGAGTATTTTAATAACCATCATTGCCGTGTTTACAATCAGTTTTGCATTTGCACAAAAATCTGTAACAAACACTACTTATAGTTTCCCTTCAAAAGGTGACGCAATTATTAAATATTCGGTTCCTACTGCAAATTGGAATGTTACTGATGAAAATAATTTGCTAAGCCTAACTCCAAAAGGTTCCGGTGAAACATCAAGGTTAATTACTATGATATGGGCATCGGAAAACCCCTATGCTGAAGATGCTATGACAGTTATTGTTAACGATGCATTCGATGTTATTGAAACTTTATTAACAGACTTAACTTGGCAGGAAAATATGAACACATTTGAAAATAATGGTATATCATTTACTGCTCTTGACGGATTCGGATATTACGTAAACGAAGATGGCAGCAGAGATCGTATGTCAGCTTCTATCATGATTCTTATCCCGGACGAAATCAATATTCTGACACTTTTATTCTTTGCTACTGATCAAGCTTATGATAAATGGGAAAAAGAATTATTGGATATAATTCTCTCTATTACTCCTGCAAAATAATTTAAAAAACTGGACGAAATAAAGTACGGTTTTTTACCTCTTTGTAAGTAATAATTTAGCTGTCTCGATGGTTTGGTTGGATATATTATCTCCACCAATCATCGAGGCAATTTCTTTTATCCTTTCGTCAAAGTTAAGTTCTTGAATAACGGTATAGGTTTTTAATTTATCAGATCTTTTATAAACCTTAAAATGATAATCTCCTAAGGCGGCAATCTGAGGTAAATGAGTAATCGCAAACACCTGTATATCAGAACTTAACTCTTTCATCATTTTTCCCATTTTCAGAGCTATTTCTCCGCTAACACCTGTATCAATTTCGTCGAAAACAACACAACTCACACCAGAAGCTTTGACAATATACGATTTAAAGGCCAACATCAAACGAGAAAACTCACCCCCCGAAGCTACCCTTGAAAGCGATTGCATCTCCATAGATTTATTTGCCGAAAACAGAAATTCTATATTATCGAAACCACTGCTTTCCGGCTCGGAATTCTTGCTATTTACAACCTTAAACGAAGCATCTTTGATACCTAAGTAAACCAAGGAAGATATAATTCGTTCGGAAAATTTTTCAAAAACAGCTTCCCTCTTCTTGCTCAACTCTTCTGCTATAGTTACTAACTGCAAATAATCCGATTTAACTGTCTCTTGTAAAGATTTTATCTGATTTTCAATATCTTCTGTCCCCGTTATATATGACAAAAACTCCTCTGCCTTTTGTTTCAATTCTTTTATTGATGATACCCTGTGTTTCATCAATAAACTGTTTATTAAATCTATTCTTGTATTTGTATTCTCTAACAATTCGGGATTAATTTCGGAATTTTCTGCATCCTCTGAAATTATGGAAGAAATATCTTTTAACTCTTGAATAACAGAATCAATCCGTTCGTTGAGTTCATCAGCTTTGGGATATTTGCCGGATAATTTGCCAAACAAAATTTTCACTTCTTTGAGTAGAGATAAGGCTGAAATTTCTCCATCATAAATCAAATCGGAGGCTTTTAATAAACTTTCTTTAATTTCTTCCGCATTCTCCAACATTAAAGCTTTTTGTTCCAACTCTTCGAGTTCTGCATCATCATTTAGTTTTGCAGTAGATATCTGATCGTATTGAAATTTATAATAATCTATATCCTTAAGTTTTTCGGCAAGACTAATTTCAAGTTCTTGTAATAATTTCTTGTTTTCACTGTATTTATTAAACTTATTTTGATATTCTGTTTGTAAAGAAACAGTTCCGGCAGCAATATCAATAATTTTTAGTCGGTAATTATATAATGATAACGAGAGGTTTTCGTATTGAGAGTGCAAATCAATTAACTTCTCTCCTATTTCCTTTAATGCTGAGAGTTTTACAGGAGTATCGTTTACATAAGACCTTGATTTAGATTGCGGAAGTATTTCTCTTCTTAAAATAATATTATTGTCTTTATCAATATCATTATCTGCTAATACTTGAAAAATTTCTTGATCGTCAGTGAAAATTTCTGCCTCGATGATACATTTCTTTTGATTATCGTAAAGTACGTCAGTTTCGGCTCTTTTGCCGAGTAACAAAGCAATTGCATCTAAAATGATTGACTTCCCGGCTCCGGTTTCCCCGGTAATAATATTAAAACCTTTGCTAAAATTAATTTTTAGTTCTTCAATTAAAATATAATTTTTTATGAATAAAGATTTCAACATATCAGAATGAAGATGATTCACGCATTATTTTATCGTATTTACTTGAATTTGCGGGATCTAGTTCTTTCATAACGTTAACAACTCTGGCTTTTTGGTCGGGCGAGCCTTCGGAAAAGATATTTACAATTTCATCTCCTTTTGCACTTGTAATTAAAGTCATAATATAAGATTCAGGCTTACGTCTGTGAACATTTTTCAAATCATCAATTGCCTGTTCGATTGATTGACGAGCATCGGCGGGTTTATCTCCCAAACGATCCATTCCCTGACGATGATACTTATACATAAATTCTCGCACGCCACTGTATTGATCATTTAAGAGATTTTCGACAAGCCAGTAACGATTTCGCAAGTTTTCGTAAGCCTTCCAACCGGGTTCCACTGCCGATTGTGCATTTTGTACAATTTTTTCTGCAATTTGAAAATACGGAGTTCCAGCATTTGGACCAAAACTGTCATAGTCAAAACCTATTATAATGTAAACATAATAGGCAATGACCGAAACCAAATTACTTGAATGCATGTTGGGATTAAATTCCAGTGGTTCAAACTCAACATATTTAAACTGAAAATAATTGTCCTGCAGATTTAATATCGGAGAGTTGTATGATGTCCCATAAACCGGTCTGGAGCTTGAAACCTGTATTTTACCTTTAAATTCATCTGAAGACACTTGCTCGTCAATTGTAATCATTATATTGCACTCTATCCGTTCTTCTTTTGCAAATACATTTTTCGTCCAGTTAGTATTATTTACAAACTTATACAATTCCTGATTCATTGTTTGGAACAACTTTTCGTAAGTAGTACCCTGAAGTTTGGAATGGTTTATTTGAATTCTGCAATCAAGTTCCTGAGCTATGCTTATGAAGGGAGAAATTAACAGCAATAATATTATTACAATATTTATTTTCATTTTTCGGATTATTTTAAAATTTCCTCTAATTTATCAATAATATCTTTTGCAACCAAAGTTTTTGATTTTAAATTAAACTCTGTTTTTTGAAGTTTATTATCAAAGATAGTAATTTTATTGGTATCGGTATTAAATCCGGCTCCCGAATCTTTCAATGAATTTAAGACGATGAAATCAAAATTTTTCTTTTTCAATTTTTCCTGAGCATTAAAAATTTCGTTTTCGCTTTCGAGTGCGAACCCAATATTTAACTGGTCGGGACGTTTTAATTTGCCTGCTTCATAAGCAATATCACGAGTAGGAATAAGTTTTATTTCGAGTGAATCGGATTTTCTTTTTATTTTTTCGGAGCTTGTTGTTTCGGGAGTAAAATCGGATACTGCAGCAGCGAAAATTGCAACATCACATTCGGGATAATGCCTCATAACTGCATCATACATTTCTCCGGCAGATTCTACTTTGTGGAGTTTAATATTTGGAGAATTTGGAATTTTCTCGTTCGATGGTCCTGATATTAAAATTACTTCGGCTCCGCGAGAAGCTGCTTCGTTTGCAATAGCATAGCCCATCTTCCCTGAAGAATAATTGCCAATAAATCTTACCGTATCAATCTTTTCGTAGGTTGGGCCTGCAGTTACGAGTATTATTTTTCCCTCAAGAGATTTTTTTTTTGAGAAGTAATTTTTAATAAAATTAACAATATTTTCAGGTTCCTCCATTCTGCCTTTGCCAACTAAGCCACTGGCTAGCTCACCTTCAGCCGGTTCTATAAAAATATTGCCGAAAGATTTCAGAATTTGAATATTTTTTAAATTGGCAGGATGAGCATACATATCCATATCCATTGCTGGAGCAATAAAAACAGGACATCTTGCAGATAAATAAGTAGTAACGAGCAAATTATCGGCAATGGCGTTTGCCATTTTCCCAAGTGTATTTGCTGAAGCTGGAGCAATTATATAAGCATCTGCCCAGATTCCGAGGTCAACATGAGAATTCCAGTCTCCGTTTTCGGGATTATAAAAATCTACAAGAATAGGATTTTTCGAAAGCGTGGCCATCGTCAACGGAGTGATAAATTCCTTAGCTTTGGGTGTCATTATCACCTTGACGTTTGATCCTTCTTTAACAAGTAATCTAACAAGTATTGCAGCCTTATAAGCTGCAATACTACCTGTTATTCCCAATAAAAAATTTTTTCCTTTTAACATTCACATATTTTAATTAATCGGCATCTAAAGAATCTATTCTTTCAGTCTCTTCATCTTCGACAGTTTTGTAATAAATTCTGTCGTTAATAAATTCTTCAACTGCAATTAAAGTTGGTTTTGGAAGTTTTTCATAATACTTTGAAACATCAATTTGCTCACGATTTTCGTGAATCTCTTCGAGATTGTCGGTATAAGAAGAAAACTCTTCAAGTTTTTTGTAGAGTTCTTCTCTCAGTTCTTGATTAATTTTATCGGCCATTTTGGCACAAATCATCACAGCCTCGTAGATATTTCCGGTTTTTTCGCCCAATGCAACAATGTTGCGTGTTACCGTTGTGACCGGTGCTTCTGTTTTTTTATAGTCCATTTTTACTTTCTAAAATTTTAAGTGAGTTAGTATATATTTTCTCAGCCTCTTTTATTCTTTTTGAATCAGGAAACTTATCAACAAAATTTAGATATTCGTTTATTGTAGCTTTGTATCTTTCAATCTGTTTACTGTAAATACTATTTTCAGCCAAGAGATACGATGCCTTGATGATTGTAAACATTATATCTTCACGATATCTTGTGTCAGGAAATTCAGCAAGCACATTTTTTAAAGCAATAATTGCTGCTTTATAATCCATAATCCTAAAATACAACATCGCGTTATTGTAAGCTTTTGTTTCGAGTTTAAATTGCAATTTTCTTAATAATTCTTCTGCCTCTGCCCTTTTCTCCGAATTAGGATATTTTTCGATAAAATTTTGAAGTTCTGTGATTGCTGATTTTGTGTATGTTTGATCGAGAGAAGGTTCGGGTGAAATCAGATAATAGCAATATGCAGCCATGAATTCCACTTCTTCCTTTTTAGGACTCGACGGAAAAGTCATTGCATGATTTTTAAATAAATATGCGGCTAACGATAATTCGCCCATTTCGTAGGTAGTATAGGCATAATAATAACTAACCATTTCGGCTTTATCGGTACCGCGGAAAATTCCTCTTAAATCTTCAAGTAAAGTCTGAGCTTTGTAAAAATCCTTCTTTTCGAAATACTCAACTGCACGAGCATATTTCAACTCGTTATCATTGCTTTTTAAAAGCTTTTGATAATCGCTGCACGAAAAAGTTACAGCAAAAATCAGTGGCAATATATATAATTTTATTTTACTCATTTTTTAAATTGCAAAGATACATTAAAAAGATATATATTCAACAAAAATTTTTTCTAATTTAAAATCCAAAGTCTAAAACGTCTTCTATTCGATTTTATTGCCAAAATATAACGAAGTTTATTGTTTCAAGTTCAAAACTTTTTAATAAAACAAAATTACTCAATAGAATCAAAATTCTAAAGCGTTTATTTGAGTTATAATAATTTGGGTGACGATCGAAATAATCAAGTCCATAGAAGCTAGATTAATAATATGTTTATTGAGGCTGCTTTATCTTTTGATTTGAGGATTTTGGGGACTAATTTAAAAAACTTCCAGTATTTAAAATGAAAAAACTTCAAATTTCTCGCAAAAGATCGCAAAATCCTGTACTATTTTTCTTCTCAACTACCAATAATTTCAAAGATACTTTTATTTTCTTTCTCTTTGGACAGGTCATATTCATATATTGTACTGAACTCTCTGTTGCAAATCCAAAATAATTGAATTTTCTTTGATACTAAATCTATATCATGACTCGAAAAAATTATCATTTTTTTCTCAAATTCTGTCAACTTCACTAAATCTTCTATAAGTTTTTTTCGATTATGATAATCAAGAAAAGCAGCCGGTTCGTCCAGTAAAATAAGTGGAGTTTGTTGCACAAAAGCTCTTGCGATCATACATCTTTGTCGTTCACCATCGCTTATTTCAAAAAGTTTTTTACAGGTAAGCCTTTTTAGATTAAAATCTTCCAGAGCTTTCTCAATTATTTCTTTATCCTCTTCAGACTTAAGGTCGAAAATATTTGTGTATGGACTTCTTCCCATTGCAACAATATCATACACGGATAACTGAACAAAAGCATCTATCTTTGAAGAAACATAACTTATCAGTTTACTTCGATGTGAAACGCTTAAATCCGTTACATTTTTTTCTCCGAGTCGAATTTTACCATTTTTTGGCTTTATTAATCCAGCAATAGTATTTAAAAATGTTGTTTTCCCCGACCCGTTTTCACCAATTAAACACGCAATATTTCCCGGAAGCAATCTTAGATTGATATTTTCCAATATTGGAAATTTATATCCTACAGATAAATCATGAATATTTAAACCCGTATCCTGCTTCATACTATCACTCTTTTATTTTTAACTACAATCCAAACAACTACGGGAGCACCAATAATAGCTGTAATTGCATTTACGGGTATAATTCCTTGAGAAACAAAAACATGAGTAAGAATATCACTGAAAAGCATCACAATTCCGCCAATGATAAAACTCGCCGGAATAATCAAAAAATGGTTGGACGAATTGAACAACCATCTTGCAATATGAGGGACTGCAATTCCGATAAATCCGAGGGGTCCGCAAAAAGCCGTGACCACACCTGTTAAAATGCTAACAATAATAAAAGTGAATATTCTAATTACTTTTAAATTAACTCCCATAGTTATTGCAAAACTTTCGCCGGGCAGGAGGAGATTTAACTTTTTTGACAAAATGAATGCAGCAAAACTAAATAACAATATAATAGGAAAGATCAACTTTATATCCGTAAAAGAAACAGAACTTAACGAACCCATTGTCCATATAACATAAGATTTTACGTTGATATCGGCTGCATAATATTGTAAAATGCTGATTATAGAGCCAATCACTCCCGACAAAAGAATACCTATAATTAAAATACTTACAGTATCTCTCATTCGCATAGAAATAGCAAGAATAATAAGTAATACTGCTGCAGACCCGATAATTGCGGAAAAAATTATTGTGATGCTGCTTAACGAAAACGATAAAAATCCGGTGCCAAGAACTACCAGTGCAACTCCAAGGCCTGCTCCGCTGCTGATACCAAGTACATAAGGTCCTGCAAGTGGATTTCGGAAAATAGTTTGCATTAGTAATCCCGAAACCGAGAGTGCAGTTCCAGCAATAAATGCCATAGCTACCCTCGAAAACCTGAATTCCCGAATTAATACATAGTATTCATCAGAAGATTTTTCCCAAGGAAAAATAAATTTCAACAATTCATTAAAAGGAACTTTTGCATTGCCGGTACTTAAATCCCATAAAAGAACAACAACAAGGATTATTAAAAGAATAAAAAAACTCAAATATATTTTAAGGTTTTTATTTTTCATTATTTACTCCAGTAGTTTGTAATAATATAAATCATTTTCAATATTTTCATTTTGGGAAAAGATTATAATCAAATCATTTAACACTCTGTCGGGTTGAACAACTCCTGATTCCCAGAAATCATTTCCGCCAAAATTATTTACTCTTTTGTTATTGTTATAAATTTTAGAACTAGAAAAGGCTGGGAATTCTTGAATTCTTTTATCTGCATATAGCATCGAATGCTTGCTGTTATAAGGTCCCGGATTTAGCCAAATATCAACATTCTTTACCTGAGAAAATATTTCTTCAATAGTTTTTGGAATACTTTCATTCAAGCTATTGTCTGAAAAGATATAATCTCCGCCGGCATCTTTAATAAATTTTGCAAAAAATGAATCCCCGCCTGGCACCCACCATGTTCCTTGCCATGGCAGCCCAACCAGAACTCTTGGTTTTTGAGTTTCCAATTTTATTATATTAATTTTATTGTGATAGTTATTTTCCACGCTGTCGAAATAATGTACCGCCTGTTGGTATTTGTTAAAAAAACATCCGAATAGCTTTATCCATTCGGTACGGCCAAGAGGATATTTTTCTTTAAAATCTCCAACAAAAACTACAGGAATGCCAACATCAATTAGTTTTTGAAACGAGGATATTCCTGCGTTGTCAATTCCAAAAGCAAAAACCACATCAGGATTTATTGATAATATTTTTTCTAAGTTAAGTTGATTATCATAACCTACATCCTGGATTTCTTTACGATTTATCAAACTTCGTATTTTAAAATCATAAACATAATTAGTCCCGCCAATTCCTTTAATAGTATTTTCTTCTCCAAGTGTTGAAATAAATGCACAATGTGTTGTAGAAAGGCAAACAATTTTTCGGACGGGAATATTAATAACATTTTTATCTGCCTTTTCTTGATGAACTTTTGTTAAAAGAAAACTTTGTAAAGTGGAATCGTTATTTTTGTTAAAGTCTTTAATTTTAACAATAAAGCCGTTTTCTATTTCGTTAATTTCAAAACCGGAAGCATATTTATTAGTAATAATTTTTGCGTCCGTTTCCTTAAACTTGTGATTTTTACAGGAAAATATGAATACAAAAAATAAAAAAATCAATATATAATCAAATCTCATCATAAAAAAACCTCTGACCATGCAAAGATAATCAGAGGTTTTAAAATATTACTTAAAATTTTCTCTATTTTACAAGTAACAGTTTTTTGTTAATAACCAGATTGTCGGTGTAGATTTTCACAAAGTAGATTCCTTCGGGCAAGCCGCTAACATCGGCAGAATATTCATAAATAGAGTTTTTGACAAAGTTAACATTCAATTTTCTACCCAGAGCATCGTAAACAAAAATATGCGGATTGATAATATTTTCATCACTGATATTAATATTAATTTTATCTTTTGCAGGATTAGGATAAAGAGTAATGCTATACTCAGCAATGAAGTCTTCAATATCAACCAAACAAGTAACAGGCTTTAATGGCAATGATGAGCTATAACCATAAAATTCTGTACATGTGTACCAATTGTTTGATTTCTTCAAATACAGAGTGTTATTGGCAGGATCAGTTCCTCTTGGAGCAGCAATTCCAACAACAAATCTATCATCGCTGAATCCGTCATTATCAGAATCTGGATAATTCAAGGTATATCCAAGATAAAATGGCCCATTTATACTAACTGGAGAATCAAATGTAATAACATTATTTTGATTAGCTACTAAATCTCTAATATATACTTTCTTTTCACCAAGAATATTTTGAGGAGTTGGGGTGTTTCCGTCCCAAACAGTAAATCTCACATACGAAGTATAAGATCCATATACAGCATATTTAACCGGAACAATAATTCTACGTATTTCGCTGAAAGTATATTCATTAAAATAATTTGCATAAGCCGTAATTTTATCACCATTTTGTCCTGCAATAAAACCCCATGTTGATGGTGGAACACGTGGTTCTATATCTTCATTTGGTGAAATAGTTGTAATTGTATCACAATAAGCCTGAACAGGTCCACTGAATACATAAATATATCTTGGTTTGGTAAGAGTTGTTGCACCACAGGAATTATTAACGGTTAAACCAACATTGTAAATTCCGGCAGTATTATAATAAATTGGTTCTGTTGGAGTTCCTTCATTACTATATGATGGAGTACCACCCGGAAATGACCAAGAATGATATGTAGGCAAACCTGTGGATAAATCCTGGAATCTAACAGATTCACCTACTGGTATAAGTCTTGGATTAGCAGTAAATGCAACTTGTGGAGCTTCAGTACAAGGATCTGTCTCGCTTACGATGATATAAGCCTCTTTTGTCATTACATCTTCTCCAAACTCATTGGTAACTCTTAAAGTAACAGAATACTGACCAGCAGTGTTATAAACAATACCCATGGGATTTACCTGTGTGCTCGAACTTGGAGTGCCTCCTTGGAAAGTCCACTGCCATGTGTAAGGTGTACCTGAACTTAAATCTATAAAGTTTACTGATTCTCCAGGAGTTATAACTGTATAATTCGCAGCAAAATTAGCGGTTGGAGGTGTTGTTGCTCTCGGTACAACTTTTATATAATTTTGTTTTAATTCTACATCCTGAACTCCGTTTGTTTTGCGACAACGTAATTCTACATCATAAGTTCCAACTGTCATATAAGCAATTGGGGGAGGAACAGAATCATTGTACGTGCCAGGAGTACCTCCTTCAAAAGTCCATGCCCATTGGTTGAAAGGTCCGTTTTGTGAAGTATTTGTAAATCTCACTACACCCCCAACAGGGACAACTGTTCTATCTGCTTCAAAATCAGCAACTGGGGCATTTGGGTCGGGAATAACAGTAATACACTGGGAGCAAATGTAGGTATTTTGAGTTGTTGCATTCTGAACCTGCAAAACAACATCATACATTCCTGGAGTATTATAACAAATATTGCTAGGATTTTGATTGGTTGAACTTAAAGGTGTTGCCCCGGGAAAACTCCATGCCCATGAAGTAGGATTTCCTGTTGATAAATCGGTAAAATTAATACACTGACCTGCTATTATATTATATGATGAGGCAACAAAATTTGCAACAAGATCACCACCACCGCCTCCTGCAACAGTAATATAATTTGATCTGACTTTAGTATCGTTGTTTGTTCCGTCACTTATAGTTAAGGTAACAGAATAAACACCTGGATTAGGATAAAGTATTGTTGGATTTTGATCGGTGCTTATTGCAGGTGTTCCTCCCTGAAATGTCCAACTCCACGAAGTGGGATTTCCAACTGACATATCTGTAAATGATACTGTTTCTCCTGGATTTATGTTAGTAGGATTACCTACAAAATCAGCAACAAGAGAACCTGCAGATACTACAGTTATATAATTATTTTTAACTTCCTGATCATTTCCATGTGCATTAGTTGCCGTGAGAGTTACTGAATATGTACCGGGTGTGTTGTATGTTATAGTAGGATTTTGTTGAGTACTGCTATTGGGAGTTCCACCCGGAAATGACCATGACCATGATGTGGGATTATTTGTTGATAGATCTGTAAAACTAACTGTACCACCTGCAGTTACGGTAGTGGGATTACCTACAAAATCTGCTACCGGAGGATCTCCGGCGGTTGCATTAGGATCATAACCCGGAAGTGTTGTGGGATTTGTGCCTTCTGGGTCTAACCAAGGTCTTAGTCTTTTGTCATCAGTTGTTCCATTAGATTCCCAGTGAATAGTAAACTTCCCGTAATAATCATTTGCTTGAGAAGCCGGTACCCCACAAGCAGATGAACCCCCTGTAAGTGTTCCTACAACAAGTTTATTTACACCATTAAAAAGAGGTGAACCTGATGATCCCCCCTCTGTTATTCCCCAATTAGTTGTGGTAGCCACCCAGTCTGCTTTCCAATGTGCATTAGGCATCCCACCTGACCAAGTTACTGTTGTTAATGGAGAAGTATATGTTGATATTTTTTTGATATCACCGCTAGGGTGATGAATCCCCACTCCTGAAGGGCTAGCTGTGGTACTTCTGTCCCAACCGTTGTAATAACCATTAATAGCTGCGATGTTTGCTGCTGTTGTATTTAATTCAATCAACAAGAAATCTGATCCTTCTGATTCTGGTCCTCTTGCTCTGAAAGTTGCTCCGATAATTGTTTGATATGATGGTTCGGAAGAAGGATTTGAACAACCTGAAGCCTCAAAGTGAAAGTAAAACTGCCATTGATTTAAATTAGCGGCAGAAACTGTTCCACCACAATGATCAGCTGTTAAAAAGTAAGGTTTACCATCTTGTGCAGTATTGTTAACTAAAGTACCGGAACAAAATCCTGCACTCCATCCATCAATTACATATATCTCGGCAACTCCTCTTTTTTCAGTTTGCCAATTAGCTCCTTCAGGACAATTTATATTAACGTTACAAGAACCTGATCCTCCAAATCCTGTAGGTTTATCATCTTTGTAGTATCCAACAAAACTTTCTACATTTCTATAATTGTAAACAATCCCGGAAATATTTAAGACAGCTTGTTCGGTAGCATGTGAATATTGAATATACTCCAACCATGTTGTTTCTCCTTGAACCATTTGTGTTGAATATTCAGTTCCTCGTATTGGATTATTTCTATTATCAAAAGAACCTAGAACTTGACTGCGGTTTTCATTATATAAAAACAACTGCGATCCTTCGGGAAGATAAAAATGACTGTACAAAAGCGTTAGAGCCTGAGCATCCTTACAAGAAATACGCAACCGCCATATTTTTGTGCCATCATCCAGAATATCCCATGTTCCGCTGTTATTCATATTAATATCAACATCAATAACTACTCCAACCCTGAATAACTCGCCGTTTTTTTCTCTTGCTTGATCTTCAATTGAAATTAAACTCATGTCAGGTTGTGGCACTATTATTCTATCAACATCTTTAGTTAAATTTTTGTGAGTAAAACTTAACGGAGTCCCCCCATAACTTTGTTGTGCGTAAACAGAAATGCAACTAAATAAGTAAATAAATAAACCTACCAGTACAAGTTTTTTCATAATTTATTTTTTTATAAAGATTTATATGCAAATAAAATAAATATTTTCAAAATTAAACAAAATTTTCTTATCACCGAGACGAAATTATAAAATATTTGGTTGCCTTAAAAACTTTTAGCATTATTAAAATTCCTCATTATCAATACTTTGATTTTTTTTTTGCTTTTTTTTAAAAAAAAATTTGGGAAATTAGATTTAAAGTCTATATCTTTGCCGTCCAAAATTATTAACGACTGATTAGCTCAGCAGGTAGAGCACCTGCCTTTTAAGCAGGGGGTCCGGAGTTCGAGTCTCCGATCAGTCACAAATATCAGAAAGCCTCTTTGTGAGGTTTTTTTTATAAATTTAGGAAAATATTATTTACTCAATTTATGTTTATCCTGATTTCGGATCAACCCACGCCAAAACAAACAAGGTAATAAGGTAGAATTCATTAAGTAAAAAGGGAAAATTAAATACTTCAAACCCAACATTAAAACTCAAAATTAATATCTCAAAATTAATTAAAAACTAATTCATTTGAGAATAAAATCCATTTATTTATCTAAGATAATTTGCAGAATGTTCAACGAGTTTATTGTCGCATTCTGAAAACAAAATTTAAAAAGTAATTCAAAGGTTAAACATTCTTAAATGAGAATATTTTCATTTATTTAAATGAAGCTTTTTGAAAATTTATTTACATTTGCAATTTAACGACTTACAATATCTAATGCTTAAAATTAATAACATTACATTAGTCAACTTTAAAAATTTTTCAAATCTGGAATTGGAGTTTTCTCCAAAAATTAATTGTTTTATAGGAAATAATGGTACGGGAAAAACCAATATTCTTGACAGTATTCATTATTTATCGTTTTGCAAAAGTCTTTTAAATTTAAAAGACAGCCAGAATATCAAAAACGGTGAATCTTTTTTTATTATTGAAGGTAATTTTACAAGATTTGACGAACCTGAACACATTTATTGCGGTTTTAATAAAGAGCAAAAAAAATCTTTTCGCCGTAACGGAGTAGAATATAAAAAACTTTCAGAACATATCGGTTTGCTTCCGGTAGTTTTCACTAATCCTAATGATTCGGATTTGATTTACCTTGGAAGCGAAATAAGAAGAAAATTTGTTGATGTAGTAATTTCTCAATTCGATAAAAACTATCTGAACTCTATAATTAAATACAATAAAATATTAGAACAACGAAATTCTCTTTTAAAAAACCCGCAAAACCCCTCTTACGAACATTTTGAAGCATGGGATTTTCAACTCGCAAATATCGGTGAAGAAATTTTTCATAAACGAATGCAATTTATTAAAGAAATTTCCGAAATTTTTCAGAAATATTATAGTTTAATTGGAGAAGAACGAGAAAAAGTAGCATTAAGATATTTTTCAAACTGCACCGAAAAAGATTTTACCATATCATTAAAAAACGGTTTTGAAAAGGATAAAATACTCGGATATACGAGTTTTGGTGTTCACCGTGATGATTTTGAATTCAGTTTAGACGGATTCCAATTAAAAAAATACGCATCTCAGGGTCAACAAAAATCTTATATAATAAGTCTGAAATTTGCACAATTCGAGTACATTAAAAATAAAACCGGTTTGGCACCAATATTGCTTTTAGACGACATTTTCGATAAACTTGACAAAACAAGAGTAAAAAATATTACGGGAATGGTTTCAAAAGAAGATTTCGGACAAATTTTTATTACAGACACAAGTCGTACAAGAATGCCGGATATTCTTAAAGAATTGGATATCGAGCAAAAAACTATACTTTTAGGTGAATGAAAAATATTTATATTTACAGTCAAAATTTGGAGGTATGAAAAGAATGATTAAATTTTTGACTTTTGCGTTTTTAATCGTTTCGACAACGCAGATTACAATTTCCCAAAACGTAAAAAAACTATATTCTGATTACCTTGTTGGAACTTGGAAACTTGACTCCTTAGAATTTGGAAATTATAATCTTGCACCACAGTATCAGGAAATGATAAAACAAAAACTTCCTGAAATTATGGAAAAAACAGAAGTAACATTTACCAAAGATAAAAGATATTTCAAAAAAGGGATTGAAGGCGAAAAGCATGGAGCATGGAGTATTTCAACAGACGGAAAATATGTTTTGGTTAAACTTGATGGTGAAACAAAAGTTGAAAAAACCTTAATAATAAGTTTAACTAACGATAGACTTATTTTAGCTCCCGATGACCCAACAGCTACCAATTCAAAAGCATACATGTATAAAGTAAAAAAATAACAATGAATTTCGCAAAAAAAGCTTTAACCATTGCTGTAGATTTTGACGGAACAATAGTCGAACATTGTTATCCTGAAATTGGTGAAGAATTACCCGGAGCATTCGAGGTGCTTAAAGAATTACAAGAAAGAGGACACAGACTTATCCTATGGACGGTAAGAGATGGAATTGACCTTCAAAATGCTGTTGATTACTGCCTTTCGAAAGGAATTATCTTCTGGGCAGTAAATGCTAGCTTTCCTGACGAAGAATTTAACAAATATATTAGCCGTAAAATTGATGCAGATGTTTTCATTGATGATAGAAATGTCGGAGGCTTTCCGGGATGGTATAAAATTCGCGAAATTCTAATTCCCGATTCTCCATATTTAAAAAATAACAAAAACAACCCTAATAATCAAACTAATAGAAAAAAAGGCTTTTGGCAAAATTTATTCAAATAGTTTTATTGTTGAATTTCTACTATTATAGGAAGAGGAAAAGTAATTTTAAAATTTTCAACTTTAATCCCGAATAAAATTTGTTTTTTACTGATTTCAGGAAAATAATCTGAATGTATTTCAATATCTTTTACGATTACAGGATAACCCACACCTTTCCCTTTAAATTTTGTGTAAAATAATTTTTTATGTTCCTTTTCAATTTGAACTAGAGGAACAGGAAAAAAAGAAGTATGCACCGGAAAAGGAATGTGTAGTTTTCTCAATAAAATTGAAAAGAAATTTTTTCCATTCATCGAAGCATTTACATTTTCGATATTATCTCCTACTTCTGTAAAATATATATTTGCTAATTCCTTTGGTATAGCCCAATTCTTACGACCCCACTCCACCGAGCTGGGTGAGCTTACATAAATTTTAGTTATGGAATATTTCTTTCGATTACCAAACTTGAATTTTCCTGGAATAAACAATAATTCGTTATATGGTCCGGCATTAGACTCGGAATATTCAACCAGCATCATAAGTCCCCAACCGCCACAAAACTTATTCTTAAAAAATCCATCTGTAAAATTATCTCTACTAAAGAACTTTTTTCTGTTTTTTAAAATAAATATATAACCTTTACCGGTTAAATTCCAGGGAGCAGGATAGTTTTGAGTCATATTGTAGATAAATTTAAATTATTTTCAATTTTTCTTTTGTATTTTTTACCTTCTATAAAATGATATAATTTAAAAATTGGAAATATTTTGTTTAAGATTAAGCCTATACTGAATATAAAACATGGATAAATATTAATTTTCCCTCTTGAAACAGCTTTAATTATTTTTTTAGCCACCACATCGGCAGTTTGACGTGGCCATGGAATTTCGTTTGCATGTGCTGTATTAAAAAATTCTGTTAAAGTTGCAACAGGATAAACTAAACACAAATTTTGTCCTTTTTCAAGTTCATGTCTGTATGCATCTGCAAATCCTTTTAATGCAAACTTTGTTGAAGCATACAAAGCATATCCTGGCACAGCAAGATAACTCATCGCTGATGCAGTAATGATAAAAGTAAATTCTGAACCCCTTTTAATTTCTTTTAATTTCTGCAATGAATATAAAACTGATAAAACATTTGTTTCAAAAATCTTCAGGTTATGTTTCCAATCAGGATTTTCAATCTTTTCGTAATATGCAAAGCCTGCATTTGCAAAAAACACATCAATTCTGCCTAAAAAAACTAAAGCCTCCTCAAATAAACGATCAACATTCTCTGCTACTGAAACATCACATGAAAATGCTTTAACATTTTCACTTTCTTCAATTTTTTCTATATTTCTCGAAACAGCAAAAATCTTGTTGTCATTCCTCAATTGCTTTAACAATTCATAACCTATTCCGGACGACGCCCCTGTTATAATAATTCTCTTTCCTCTCATATTTAGTATTTTTCACAAATTTGAATGTTTTAAACCATTTTTCAAATAATTAAAATCATTTTTAACAAAATTTTAAAAGTCTAATGCTAATATTAAAACTTATAACTCAAAATCAATAAATCAAATTAAATTTCGGCATGCTTTTTATTAAAGATATTCGTTAATTTAGCAGAAAATTTATTTTATGATATCGAGATTATTTTTTAGTACATTCCTATTTATATTATTTTCTATTTTCTCATTCTTTACATATGCACAGATAAACGTTAATTATCCTCCCGATCAAATACCATGTAATTATTTTCCTTCAAATCCTGATGACTTTGGGGCAACTTGTACAGGTAGAGGTCTATGGCACGGATATACATTACCACAAGTACACAACACAAACGATCTTGGCAGTTATGGCGGACCATTCTGTTATTATACAAACAAATGGTTAAGCCGTTCGTTGCTTAGAACCGGATTAACAGTTGGCGGACAAGGAGAAATCCTTTTAGCCTCCGCAAATGAAATCGAAATTAGTCAATATCCCACACATCTTTTACAGAGTTATGTTTTTGATGAATTCCATTTCGAGAGTAAACTTATGTATGTTACCCCACGTACCTCAATTCTTGAAACTTATGTAGTAAACACTTCCGATAAACAAAAACGTTTCAACATTTCTGTCGGAGGAAATATTTTTCCTGATATAGCCCTAGGTGATAAATTTACCGATGGTTGGATGATAAAACTTAAAGATTTTCCTAATGTTTTATGGATTGTAAGAGTAAAAATTCAAGGGGAACTTGACTTTGCTTACAGTAACTCTCATTTTGAATTATCATACAGGATGATGCAAGACCTTGCACCCGATGACAGTCTTAAACTTATAATCTCCATTTCGCAATATTTTATAGGCGATACTCAGCAAGACATCGAAATAACAAACAATGCATTGAATGAGCCCTATTCATTTTTTAAGAAGAATGCTGACTGGTGGAATTATATTTCGGGGAACTTTAACAATCAAAATAGAGAATATCAAAAAATTTCTCAAAAAGCATTTCAAACAATCATGTTTAACATGCGTAGTAATTTACCGGGATTTACTCATTTTGGCTTTAAAGACGGAATTAATAAAAGTAATTTTATAAATACTGACGAATCATGGATTGTAAGTTCTGCACTTGTAGCTTACGACACGAAACTTTCATTGCACAATATTCTTTCGGTTATCTTAAAACAAAACGACGACGGCTCGCTTAACAAACTAATCCCCATAAGCGATACAAATAAAATAAGTACTGAAATTTATCAAAATCCATTATCATCCTGGACGGTATGGAATGCCTTCAGTATAAATCCTCAACCCGAAATAGCTCAAAATACTATAAAAATTCTTGAAAAATTACACCAATATTGGTATTCATACAGGGATTTTGATTTTAATGGTTATTGTGAAGACAACGAAGGTATGGAAAACGTTAAACTTAATGCGATGCTTTTCAACGAAAAACATAATTTGAAAAACTTATACAAATTTCTACATGACAGTGAAAATGAAAAAAAATATGATGAAGAAATTAAGAAAATTGTAACCACTTTTAATTACAAATTTTTTAATCCGGAGGACCTTCGCTATTATAACTACAACTCCACCGACAGCAGCTGGTACACCACCGATGAAGCTTGCGGATATGTTTTTTGGGCTGGACTTGCCTCATGGGATATTGCCAGACTAATAATAGAAAACGATATTCGCCCAAAAATTCAGAATGGGTATTACAAAAATGTACAACTCAACAAAATTAATGATCCGGCATATTTTATATTCCTTATAAAAGGTTTGATTTCTTATGGATTTAACGACGATGCCCAACAAATCATTACAGATTTAAAAGAAAATATTGTTACAAATTTTTCTAAAGGGAATATAACTCGATATATGGATGAAACAAAAGACTTAAAAATCGAAAATTCTTCGTATCTTGCCGCCTGTATTTTAATTTATTTGAATTATTTTTAAATTTAATATTAACAAAAATTTATTGACTATGAAAACGGGATTATTATTTGCATTTATGAGTTTATTTTTATTTACGGCTTATGCTCAATCAATAAAAGTAAAGATTGAAACCTCCAAAGGAACAATGGTAGCCGTACTTTACGACGAAACTCCAATCCATCGCGACAATTTTGTGAAACTTGCAGAATCAGGATTTTACGAAGGTTTATTATTTCACAGGGTTATAAATACATTTATGATTCAAGGAGGGAGATCCGGAATCAAAAAATGCTCCTTTAACAAAACAATTAGGCAATGGAGGCCCAGGATATACTTTGCCGGCTGAAATAATTCCGAAATATTATCACAAAAAAGGAGCTCTTGCAGCTGCCCGTACAGGCGATCAAATGAATCCACAACGCCGTAGTTCAGGATCGCAGTTTTACATTGTTCACGGTAAGAAATTTACCGACATGCAACTCGATAGCATGGAAAAACAAATGAATACCAAATTCACTAAAGAACAAAGAGATACCTATGTTGAAATTGGCGGGGCTCCTCATCTTGATGCTCAATATACGGTTTTTGGAGAAATCATTGAGGGATACGATGTGATTGACAAAATAGCCGGAGTCGAAACAAATGATAAAGACAGACCGGTTGAAGATGTAAAAATTATTAAGATTACTGTTGTTGAATAGTTGGGTGGTTAGATAGTTTGTTAGTTTGTTAGTTTGTTGGTTAGTTAGTTGGTTGGTTGGTTGGTTGGTTAGTTAGTTAGTTAGTTAGTTAGTTAGTTGGTTAGTTGGTTAGTTAGTTAGTTGGTTTGTTGGTTGGGTAGTTGGGTAGTTGGTGGGTAAAGATTTTGGGTTAAATGAAGTTTTGTTGTTCATGAACTTGTGACAAAAATCAAAAACACTAATTACACCTAACAATAATAAATTCACAATTGTTTTATCAATATGTTTGTTTTATCATCGAAGACTTTGATGACGCAGTTACTGGATATTAAAGATTGTTGAGCGAAGCTGAAACCACAATTTTTAAAACAGCTAAGTATTAATTCATATCATTACTAATGCTTAATTCTATCTAACTAAATTTCTAACATACTGATAATGAGTTTAAATCTATATTATAGTTCCGTATCATTTTTTGTATTTGTTTGGTTTTAATCTCCTTCATTTTTTCTTTATATTCTTCGGAATTGATGTGGGTATATTTCTGTTTTTTCATTATCATATTCCATATTATAACTGCTAGCTTTCTTGCAGTGGCAGTTATTGCTGCGGCTCTACCTTTTTTGTAGACAATTCTTCTAAAAAACATAAGTAAAAAGCCATCTTTAGAGTTTTCAATTGTATTAGCGGCATTCCTTAAGGCTAATGCAAAATTGTTTTTCACTTTAGGAGTTCTACTGCTTATTTTTTGCTTCCCGTAATTTTATTATTTGGAGCTAATCGTAACCCATTGACAACATGTGAACGTGAGCCTACGTCAATACCTGCAGCAAAGGGATTAACAACTTGCATTTTGTCAAATTTTTTCATCTTTTTAAAATATAAAAGTTTAAACAAATAAGTACAAGGAAATGCATTATCTTTGCTAATATTATTCTATGCGAGATAACTAATGTTTCATCATTGAATGTTTCAAATGGCTTTCGAGAGAAAGCCTTTTTGCATTTCAGCCAAAATTTGGGTGGGGATAAAATCACCATTTACGCATTAGGCTTCTTCTTGTACATCGGCTGCAAGTTAGCTCTTTTATGTCAGATTTTTTTAATCTCTTGAAATTTGGGGTAATTTAACTTCATAATATTGCACTTACCTAACTATTAATTTAGAACGAATTGTTCTTTGATTTTCCGTTTCTACCTCCACAATATAAATTCCCGGCTTTAATGTTGCTGTATTTAACTGAATCTGAGATAATGCAGAAATATTTAAAATCTCTTGTCCGAAAATTGTTTTTACCGAAATTTCATTAACACACTCATTTAAATTTATTGTAACTAACTCTCCGTTGCTTGCCGGATTAGGATAAATATTAAGGTTTTCTGAAACTTTAAATTGTTCTTGAATTTTGACAGAACTCTCATCAACACTAAATTTGATGAACGATGCCTTATCTGCTTGATGATAGATTTTATTCAGAGCAACGAGAGTATCTCCCGCTACATACATTGTTCCAGCATTATTAAGATTATTGTCGTAACGCGGATAATTTGAAGAAGTAATATCGAGACGAATTCTATGTCCGGGAAGAAAAGTATGAGCCAGATCCGGCAATGAGACATTAATTTCATAAATTTCACCTGGATTCATAAAAACAGTATCGTTAATAGTAAAACCATTCCGGAAACGCATTCTGAAAATATTATCATTCAACAACATACTCCTATTATCGGGATAAACATCACAAAGACGAATACAAAAATCAGTATCAAGTTTATCACTCGACACAAATAGTTTTACCTGCGGCTTCCCTTTATGAACTATTGGCGTGCTAAGTACCTCCGAAGTAAAAATTAGTATATCGTTTCTGCTTTCAACAATGGGAGCCTGATCATAAGGACCTTGCAGTAAATCATTACGTAATGTGGCTCCGCCAATGGTTGGAGATGGATCGCGCGGATCGTAAAAATATTCCGAAAAACTTGCTGTCTCGACAGATATATTACTACTTAACTCTCCGCCTTGTTTGAGGTAAAACTTTCTTTCAACAAGATTCTGCGGAGGCCATACATCAGATTCGAGCCATTGCATATCTCCCATCTGAAAATACAAATAATCAGGATTTGCTTCCCAATTATTTTCAGCATCAAGCAGATAATAATCCAAAAATTGTCTGGCTTTTAAATCGCTGTAACCGGCAGCCTCATAAAAATAAAGTTCGCCTTGTTGAGCTGTTCCAACCTGTGTCATTCCAAAACCGCCGTGAGCCCAAGGACCAATAAGAAATTTATGCTTGTTACGAACTGACGGATCAGATAAAGTTCTTAAATCGTTAAAATATTTCACCATTTCAAATATATTATGGTCGTACCAACCACCAATTAAAAGCATTGGTATTTTAATTTGTTGAGGATAAAAATTAAAATTTTCAGCATAATACCAAGTTAAATTGTAATGAGGATTTGCTAGCACAATCCCTGATAATCCAAAGCCAAGAGCATCGAGTTGGTCGAGATATTCTTTGCGGTAGACTCCATTTGGATAGTAGGTTTGATATAAAAATTCGGGACTTGCAACTAATGGTACAGCGCAAATGTGTGCGGGATGTTGCTCTTTGGCTGTTTGATATTGAATTTTTCCGAGAGCCGATGGTCCCCAGGTTCCAACCTTAGAATTAGACCATTCCTGCTGAACAATCCAATCAATTACATCGTAACCATCTTTACCTCTATCGGGTTGAGACACTGCTGCAGAGGCACTTCCATAAAATCCACGCCAATCAACTATCACAAAATTATACGGGCTGGACGATATGTTCGTTCCTATTCCAAGTGGCAAACTGAAGCGATAATAAAACTTATTATAAGGAGTTTGAATTAGAATTGTCGGCCGAGCAATTTCATTATCAGGTAAATAAACATCTGCAGCAAGATATTTGCCATCACGCATAGGAATATTTACACTTATTGGATTAAGTGGCTGAGAAAACAGTACCGAAACCGTTAAAAAACAAAATAATGCAGAAATTGTTATTTTCATGAATTAAGTTTTTTAACAAAATTACTCAGAAAAAGTTAACTTTGATAGAAAATTTTGCTATGAAAAAAATTTTAATCACCGGGGGCACGGGTTTAGTAGGTACAAAACTATCAAAACTACTGGCTGAAAATTCATTTGAGGTCAGAATTTTAACTCGCAACAAGAATAAAAAATCTGATTACAAACTATTTACTTGGGATTACAAAAACAATTTTATAGAAGAGGGTGCTCTTAAAGACATTGATGTAGTTATACACCTTGCCGGTGCAAATATTGGCGAAAAACGATGGACAAAATCCCGTAAAAAAGAAATTATTGCGAGCAGAGTAAAGTCGGCAGAGTTTCTTTATAATAAAATCTCAGAATTGGCGAAAAAGCCTGAAGTTTTTATTTCGGCTTCAGCAGTTGGATATTATCCCGTTTTCTCTTTCGATGGTGATATTTTCGACGAAAAAAGTCAAGCTGGGAATAACTTTACCGCATTAGTATGCAAAGAATGGGAAAAAGCAGCAGATAAATTTAAAGATATTGGAATAAGAGTTGTAAAAATTCGTACAGGCATAGTCCAAGATAAAAAGGATCCGGCATTGAAGAAAATTTTAGACCTGGCAAAATTTGGAGCAATACCTGTATTTTCATCAGGTAAACAATATTATCCTTGGATACATATCGAAGACCTCGCACGAATTTATCTTTATTCAATACATAATAAAGAACATGAAACAATAAATGCAGTTGCTCCCCAATTAATTACAAATCTTGAATATTCCCGTTCAATAAAAAAAGTTATTGGAAAAGGCCTTATAATAAAAATCCCAACTTTTGTCATAAAATTAATATTTGGAGAAATGGCCGATGTAGTAACAAAAGGAACAAAAATAAAAAGTATTTTACACCAAGGAGATTTTAAATTTCTTTATCCGGATATTACTTCTGCTTTGAGAAATTTAATTGGATAATTCATAATTCGGAATTTTTTTATCACAGATTTTTATACCTTAGCAAAAAAATTTATGATAAGTTTTCCAAATGTAAAAATAAATTTGGGTCTGAACATTATTGAAAAACGACCTGATGGTTATCACAACATCGAAACAGTTTTTTATCCGGTTCAATTCAACGATATTCTTGAGATAATAAAATCCGACAAATTCAAATTTATAAACACCGGCATCAAAATAGACTGCAACATTGAGCAGAATCTTTGTTACAAAGCTTGGCAGTTAGTTGACAAAAAATATGGTATTGGTCCGGTAAAAATAATTTTGCATAAAAATGTTCCTTATGGCACCGGTCTGGGAGCAGGCTCATCAAATGCGGCATTTACAATAAAAAGTTTAAATGAGCTATTTGCATTAAATCTTACGGAAGACGAACAAATCAGCATTGCTTCTTTATTGGGAGCAGATTGTGCATTTTTCATAAAAAACAAGCCTGTATTTGCCATCGAAAAGGGAGATAAATTCAGTAACATAGAAATTTCTTTAAAAAATTATTACTTGTTGCTATGTTTGCCAAAATTTTCAGTAAAAACTTCCGAAGCATATAACAATTGCTTACCTCAAAAGCCTATTAAAAATATACCTGAAATCCTCAAAACAGAAATTCATTATTGGAAAGATTATTTAGTTAATGATTTTGAAAATACTGTATTTACAAAATATTCAGACTTAAAAAAACTAAAAGAAGATCTTTATCTTAATGGTTCAATCTTTGCTTTAATGTCCGGAAGCGGTTCGGCTATTTACGGAATTTTCGATTATGAACCCAAAAATTTGAAATTTAAAGTTGAATGTGATTATAAAATTATTAAATTGCAATAAAATTTTAACCATGAAAATAATTGCAAAATTCAAATCAAATTTAATACAGAGACTACTCGGCATATTTGGAGCTGCAAGTTTTTTAATGATTTTTCAAGCTTGTTATGGAACTCCTCAAAACTATACGGAGGTTAGCGGAAAAATCACCGATAACGAATCTGGTACAGGCATAGAAGGGATTCAGATGAAGGTTAAATCAGATTCTCAAGAAATGACCCTTCTTTCTGATTCCAACGGGGATTTTACTACATTGATAAAAACAACCGGGGGAACTTTAGATTTTAAAATTATAGACGTTGATGGAAAATTAAATGGGCTTTATGAAGATAAAGACACAACGATTGTTATTACCGGCGAGAATAATCTTGTTTTTAAGATTAACAAAATCTCCTGATGTCGCTTTCGATAAAGGAAAGAATCATTCGAAATTTATTTGCCGGGTATAAAAAGTCTCAAGCAAAGGTCCATTCTTTAAGCTATCTTTTTTGGGAATGTACGCTGCGTTGCAATCTGAATTGCTTACATTGTGGAAGCGATTGTAGAAAAGAAAGCAACATAAGTGACATGCCTATAGACGATTTTGTTTCGGTTTTAAAAAACATAAAAACAAAATTCAAATCTTCTGAAGTTATGGTAGTTCTAACAGGAGGAGAACCTACTCTTAGAAAAGACTTAGAAGAGTGTGGACGCCAAATACGCAACCAAGGTTTCCCATGGGGAATGGTAACAAACGGTTTTACTCTTACAGAGGAAAGGTTTCAAAATCTTTTAAATGCCGGACTAGGGGCTGTAACACTTAGCTTGGACGGTTTGGAAGAAAATCACAACTGGATTAGAGAAAATAAAAAATCTTACACACGAGCAGTTAACTCATTAAAAATTATTAGTAAAGCCCCCAATTTGGTTTATGATGTTGTTACTTGTGTTAATAAAAGAAATATCAATCAGCTTGAAGAAATACGTCAACTTCTACTATATCATAATGTAAAGGCATGGAGATTATTCACAATAGCTCCGATAGGAAGAGCTAAACTATTCGAAGATTTATCATTATCGGGAGAAGAAATAAAATATCTTTTTGAATTTATAAAATCACATCGAAATGATGACATAATAAAAATAAATTTCAGTTGCGAAGCATATACAGGTGAATATGAAAATAAAATCAGGGATGGATTATTCTATTGCAGAGCGGGAATAAATATTGGCTCTGTCCTTGCAGACGGTTCGGTTTCAGCATGCCCAAACATAAGCAGAAATTTTATACAAGGAAATATTTACCAAAGAGAATTCACAAAAATTTGGGAAAACGAATTCAAATCCTTCAGAAATAGGCAATGGATGAAAAACGGAATTTGCAAAAATTGTAATGAATATAAATATTGTTTAGGGGGTGCAATGCACTTACGAGTTGAAGAAAATTCAGAAATTTTATGTTGTTTAAATTATAAAATGAAGTACAATGAAACCAATTGAAATTAGTAATTTTATCTTTCACGCCAATCAAAGTCTATCGGACTTTTCAACTGAAGAACCCGGAAAATTCAAAAGCAAAAAAGAAGCAGAAGAAAAACTCGAAAAAAATAATTTGATATTAGCCGATCTGCAGGAGAAACTTTATGCCGACAATCGTCATGGCTTGTTAATAATCTTGCAGGCTATGGATGCAGCAGGAAAGGACGGAATCATCAAACATGTGATGAATAACGTAAATCCACAGGGATGTCAGGTACGCAGTTTTAAAAAGCCATCAAGCGAAGAGCTCGACCACGATTATATGTGGAGATGTACAAAATATTTGCCTGAAAGAGGTAATATTGCAATTTTCAACAGATCATATTACGAAGAAGTACTTGTGTGCAGGGTTCATCCCGAATTATTAAAATATCAGAATCTTCCGGTCGAACACATAAATACTGAAAAGTTCTGGAATGAAAGATACCAACAGATGGTTAACTTCGAAAAATACCTTGTTGAAAACGGGATACATGTTTTAAAATTCTTTTTATATATATCTAAAGAAGAACAGAAAAAAAGATTTCTGGAAAGACTTGAAAACAGCGAAAAAAATTGGAAATTTTCGGCAAGCGATATTGAAGAAAGAAAATATTGGGAAAAATACATGGAAGCATACGAACTTATGTTGAAAAATACCTCCAGTGAACATGCTTCATGGTATGTAATTCCGGCTGACAAAAAATATTTTTCAAGATTACTCGTCAGCGAGATTATAATAAATAAGCTAAATTCTTTGAATCTTAGATATCCTGAATTGTCTGAAAACGAAAAATATAAAATTCAAGAGGCTATAAAAATTTTAAAAAACGAATAGATAGTAAATAAAGTTTAATAGTTTTTAATTATTCACCATCAAAAAAAATTTTAGATTATTTTTGCAAAAAATTTTGGATTATGGAAGAAAAAAGAAATGAGTCATTAAATTTTATTGAAGAAATTATCGAAGAAGATTTAAAAACCGGTAAATGGTCAAAAATATACACTCGTTTCCCGCCAGAGCCTAATGGTTATTTACATATCGGACATGCCAAGTCAATTTGTTTGAATTTCGGGATAAAAGAAAAATACAAAGGAAAATGCAATTTGCGTTTTGATGATACAAATCCCAGCAAAGAAGACGTAGAATATGTAAATTCCATTATGGAAGATGTTCGTTGGTTGGGATTTGAATGGGATAGATTATGTTATGCTTCCGATTATTTTGATCAGCTTTACGAGTGGGCAGTAATGCTTATTAAAGAAGGTAAAGCTTATGTAGATAAGCAAAGTCCTGAAGAAATCAGTCGTCAGCGTACAACCCCTACCGAACTCGGAATAGAAAGTCCTTACAGATATACCAGTCCTGAAGAAAATCTGAAGTTATTTGAAGAAATGCGTATGGGGCTTCATCCGGAAGGTTCGATGGTACTTAGAGCAAAAATTGATATGAATTCTCCCAACATGCACATGAGAGATCCAATAATGTACCGAATCATTAAGAAACCTCATGATCGCACGGGAGATAAATGGTGTATTTATCCAATGTATGACTATGCACACGGACAAAGCGACTATATTGAAGGAATTACACATTCCATTTGCACTTTGGAATTTGAAGTACATCGTCCATTATATGATTGGTTTTTGGATCAAATTGATAAAACCGGGAAAAGACCGCGTCAGATAGAATTTGCGAGATTAAATGTTTCTTATACAGTAATGAGTAAAAGAAAACTTCTGGAACTCGTTACAAATAAAATTGTAAGTGGCTGGGACGACCCGCGAATGCCTACCATCAGCGGACTTCGGCGCAGAGGTTATACTCCCGAATCCATTAGAAATTTTGCTGAAAGAATTGGTGTTGCAAAACGCGACAATCTTATTGACGTAGGTCTGCTCGAATATTTTATCCGCGAAGACTTAAACAAAAAAGCCAACAGAGTTATGGCTGTTTTAAATCCCCTAAAGGTTGTAATAACAAATTACCCCGAAGGACAAACAGAATATCTCGAAGCAATCAATAATCCTGAAGATCCATCTGCCGGAACCAGAAAGGTAAGCTTCAGCCGCGAAATCTACATCGAGAAAGACGACTTTATGGAAAATCCTCCTAAAAAATACTTCAGACTGCAACCAGGTGGCGAAGTTCGTCTTAGATGGGCTTATTTTATAAAATGCGAAGAAGTCATAAAAGACGAAAAGGGAGAAATTGTCGAGTTACGTTGTACTTACGATCCTCTCTCAAAAGGTGGACAATCTCCCGACGGGCGAAAGGTTAAAGGCACAATACACTGGGTAAATGCAAACGATTGTATAGAATCTGAACTTAGACTTTACGACCGACTTTTTACTAAAGAGAACTTGGATGACCTCGCCGAAGATGAAAACTATACGGATTATTTGAATCCTGAATCGCTGGTGATTGTAAATGCAAAATTGGAAAAAACTTTAGTATCTGCAAAACCGGGCAATACATTTCAATTCGAAAGAAAAGGATATTTCTGTGTAGATAAAGACTCTACAACCGAAAAATTAGTCTTTAACCGTACAGTAACACTAAAAGATTCATGGGCAAAAATTATTTCTAATGAAACAGAATAGAATTGCACTTTTTCCGGGTTCATTCGACCCTTTTACAGTTGGACATGAGTCAATCGTTAGGCGGGCATTGCCTCTGTTCGACAAAATTATAATCGGAATTGGAGAAAATAACTCCAAAACAAATTTGTTGAATGTTGCTAAACGGTTAGATTTAATTTCAAAAGTTTTCAAAGACGAAACAAAAATCGAAATCTGTACATACAAAGGACTAACAGTGGATTTTTGTTTAGAAAAAGGCTGCAATTATATTCTCAGAGGACTAAGAACTTCAGCAGATTTTGAATTTGAAAGAGCTATTGGACAAACTAATAAACTCTTAAACTCAAATATCGAAACAGTATTTCTTTTGACATTACCCGAACATACTTTTATCTCGTCGGGTATTGTTCGCGATGTTCTAAAAAACAATGGTCCTGTTGAAAAATTTTTACCCACAGGAATTACCAAAAAAGACTTGATTTAAAAATTATTAATTCTATGCAACCAATTTTGCAAAAATTGAGTTTATAAACTTGCTGATGATAAAAATTTTTGGGGTAACAATTATTTCAAATTAAGAGGCTCGTTTTGAGTCTCTTTTTATATAAATAAATTTTTTTTCAGTATCAAACGACAAAAATTAAAATTTAAAAATTTGGTTTTGTAACTATCAGATATTCAAGGGTTTATGGTAATTGTTTTGTAGTTTTTAAAAACCTACCCTTTGTCAAAACATGGACAGCTGGACTTCGGATGGACTCTTGTTTTTGCTTGTCCTGCGCTTAGAATATGCTCGTCGACCATTTGTTATTACCCAAGATAAGTCTAGATGACTAATCAGATGTATCCTTATTAAAGCTGCTATTGCCGAAAATGCTTTTGTACTCTTTGTTAGAGCCTTGATTACATTAAGCAGCAAATGAGCTATTAGTGTACACCAAATTTTAGTTTTTATTCCATTCTCTGTATCAGAATAGAAAAAACGTAACTAAAAATTCTTTTTTAATTTCTTAAAAGTTGTTTCTATAGTCCATCGATATTTGTAAATCAAGGCAACTTCTTCCGCTGTTATATCCCAGTTGTTGATTATAAATTTGTATTTTCGACCCTGTTCATCACGATAAAAAACCAAGCGCAAGCGAAGTGTCTTTTCCCGCTTGTCTTCTTTGTATTTCAGGTGTATATGTTTAATCCTATATACGCCATTTTTATCTTTTTTAAGAACTTTATATAGAATAACATCCTGAACTTCTGCTTTTGAATTTTCTTTCAATCGCCACACAAAATATACACCTTCTTCTGTCCATTCAGCAAATTGTTTATAATAGTTGTAGGCTTTGTCGAAAACCAACATACTGCCTTTTGAGGGGTTCAAATGCTGTAAAAATTTCTTGTCGTGCATTTTTGCCTCGCTAATTTTGGCAAAAACTGCCGTATCTCCATGGATGTCGGTTTGCATGTGTACTTTCAGTCCTCCTTTTTTCTTCCTTCGCCTTTCGGATTACGCCCAACACCTTTTATTACATCTGAAAACAAAGCTATCGTAGTTGAATCAAAAGCATAAAACTTCTCAAAGTTTATCTTTTCTTTTCGGCTGACCGACAAAAGTGGCTTAAAATATTATATCAATGCGAAATAATACAGCATAAATAGTTAATTGTCTCGATCTCGCAATGCATCTCCAACCGTACTTTTTGACGGAGAACTATCCATGCCAAGATAATTAAGTTTTACTAATAAAGCACGCATCCCATCACATACTTCGCCCATAGAGTCGCAGCGGGAAAAAATTCCGAAGAGCATAACAACTAATTGATCCCATGAATAAAATGACTTATAATAACGGTCGGTTTTACATTGTTTTACCAAAACATCAAATTGATCTCTTGGCAGTAATTTTATCAATTGTTTAAAAATCGGCTGACCGAATAAATTTTTATTTATATTTTTGCTCATGTCGTTTTTTATTTTTTGCAAAACAAATTTACCAAATTAGGGTGAACCCTTATGGTAGTAGCCCTACTTTTTATTAAAAATTTACTCGGTCAGTACTGATTCTTTATATTAAAAGAAGTTATTTCATATAATCATATCTATAGTCCGTAGGAGGAATAAAAGTTTCTTTGAGAGTACGGGGGCTTGTCCATCGCATTAGATTAAAATGGCCACCTGCTTTATCATTTGTTCCCGAAGCTCTTGCTCCGCCAAAAGGTTGTAATCCTACTACTGCACCAGTGGGTTTATCATTTATATAAAAATTTCCGGCAGCGTGACGTAATTTAGCACAAGCTTCAACAGTAGCATATTTGTCGTTGCTGAATATTGAACCGGTAAGTCCGTAAGGAGAAGTTTCATCACATAGCTCAAGAGTTTCGGAGTATTTATCATCCGGATATACATAAATTGTCATTACAGGACCGAATATTTCTTCCTGCATCGTTTTGAAATTTGGATTTTTTGTCAAAATTATTGTAGGCTCAATAAAGTAACCTTTAGAGTCGTCTCCATTTCCACCGGAAATTATCTGACAATCAGGTGAATATTTTGCTTCTTCGATGTAGGACATAATCCTGTCGAAAGCATTTTTATCAATAACCGCATTTACAAAATTCTGATAAACAACCGGGGATCCGATTTTTATTTCACTTAACATTCTTTGAATTTCTGATTTTATTTCGATCCAAAGTGATTCCGGTATGTATGCCCTTGAAGCAGCTGAACATTTTTGTCCTTGATACTCGAAAGCTCCGGCAACTATCGAAGTTGCAACTTCAATTGGTTTTGCAGATTTATGAACAAAAACAAAATCTTTTCCTCCGGTTTCTCCGACAATACGCGGATAAGATTTATAATTCTCAAGATTTTGAGCAATTTTTTTCCACAATATGTTAAAGGTTGAATTTGAACCTGTAAAATGCAGTCCTGCGAAATCTCTGTGAGCAAGAACAACATTTCCGGCATCACTGCCCTTTGAAGGAATAAAGTTTACAACCCCATCAGGTAACCCTGCTTCCTTGTATATCTGCATCAAATAATAATTCGATAAAAGAGCTGTTGTGGCAGGTTTCCATACAACAGTATTGCCCATAAGTGCCGGAGCAAGAGCTAAATTGGAGGCTATGGATGTAAAATTAAAAGGAGAAACAGCAAAAACAAATCCCTCAAGTGCCCTATATTCCAGACGATTAATTTGAGTTTCTGTAGAAAAAGGTTGTGCTGAATAAACTCGCGATGCAAGATATGCATTAAACCTCAAAAAATCAATTGTTTCACATG
Organism: Bacteroidales bacterium Bact_19; assembly: GCA_001603595.1. Lineage (GTDB taxonomy): Bacteria > Bacteroidota > Bacteroidia > Bacteroidales > ML635J-15 > Bact-19. Next base: position 820 of record LUZK01000038.1, on the reverse strand, counting down.
CTGCATCTATTTCTGCCTGATAAATATTTTTACTCTGTCCCAACATCGTAGCAGCATTAAGCAAGTTTCTGTATTTTTTACTTATAAGTTCAGCAATTTTTAACATTATCGAAGCTCTTTCAAGCCATGAAATCCTCTCCCATTTACGTTTAGCCTCTTTGGCTGCTTCGATAGCCATTTGAATTTCATTTTCACCAGCAAGATGATATGTAGCTAGAACATGAGAATGGTCGTGAGGCATAACAACTTTTCCGATGTTGCCTGTTCTAATCTCTTGACCTCCTATTATTATCGGTATCTCTATTTCCATAGAAGATTGTCGCTTTAACTCTGCTTCAAGAAGTTTCAACTCATCACTGCCGGGTAAGTATTTTTTTACTTCTTCATTTTTGGGTTTCTCAAATGTGAATATGGCATTATTCATAACTTTATTTTTAATTTTTCTAAATAACAAATTTAAGAGAGGATTGTTTTTACAAAAATTCATTCATAACAAAGTATTATGCGTCAAAAATACCTCATGGGATGGTAATATATGTGTAAAAATTCTAATTAGTATAAAAGGAAAAATATATTATTTTTTCAGCCTATTTGAATTTCTCAAATGTTCAATTCCAGCAAAATGAGTATTTTACACTATACAAAGCAGATTTTTATATGTAGGTATTTCGTTAATAAGTATAGTTATTTATTAAATTTTCACTAAAATCAACCTTAAATATTATGTTATTTGATTTCCACTTACGCTTTATCGCAACATAATCTGGATATGATAAAAAATTATTATTCAAGAAGTCTTTGTACAATTCCTCCATCTTTA
>LUZK01000133.1 GCA_001603595.1 Bacteroidales bacterium Bact_19 | reverse complement strand
TTTTAACGTGTTTCCCCGAAACAGTGAAAATTTGTATAAGTACATCAAGTGGAACATTTGGCTGATTATGTGCAAACATAAAATAAGTTTTTGTAGAAAACGGATTGGGATAATTTAAAATATATTCCAAAACTAACTCAGACGATTTAGCTACAATAAAATCTATTTCAGATTCAGAACTATTGTTCAAAACATCCCAAGCTTTTACTTTAATAGTATGTGGTCCGGGGGTTAAAATTGAAATTGGATAAGTAACTGTTCCAGAGGTAAAATCATCAATTTCAGATTCATAAAAGTTATTCAAAACTATTTGATTTTTGGTATCACCGTCAATTGTTAGCGTAATATCATGACCGATCCCCGACCCAACTGTATTTATTCCCGATTCATCCTGTAATTTAGCTATAAGAACAGGATTTTCATCGGTTATTCCACCTGGTACAAACTGTTCGTTATTTAAAAATAAAGCAATTTTAGGACCCTTGTTATCACTTATATCTTGATTTGATGTTCCACCAATGATAAAACTTTCATCATAGCCATGAGCTTCGAGATCAAATTGGTTATGAGCATAATAACTTATTTTACCTAAATCATAAAAATATGCAATATCAATCGGTACGATAAAACTAAATTTGAATTTTCCTTCAGTAACACTGGCAGCTCCTTTAAATATTATATTTTTTCGAGTCTGATAAGTTAATGGTTGATAGCCGTCATTTCCACGTGTTTGGTAAGTATTCTTTTTATCGTAAACAACCGGAAATATAAGTCCGTTAAAATCTGATCTCAGGCTTCCATCGGGATTCCTTATTTCACCTTCAATACTTATCAATTGCTTTGCTTTTAGTGTATCATTAAATATTGAAACATCAACATCATTAATTTTAGTAGTTACAACGTTCAAAAATGGTACTGACAATCTAATTGCCGGATCTCCGAGATAATTAAATACTCTTTTGTTAGAATCAGGGCCTTGATCGTTTTTCGCATTTGCTATGCAAATACCTATTGGATACAATTTTCCCTGCGGGTCTATTTCAAACAAGCGATTGTAAAACTTACTTGAAAGATTAAAATTACTGATAGCAAAAGCCAAACGAGTGGTTGTAAAAAGACCAATCCCGCCTCCATTTTCATTTAGCAAAACTTCTTCTCCTCCCGAAACAATATCATGGTGATCAAAAGGAGAAAATTCGCATGTTGCTGTTACAAATAATGGAAATTTCGGAGAATTCTTCCATGATTTTATCATACTTAATGTAAGCACAACCTCATGTGCCCAGGTTTTTTCGTTTCCATGCCCAATCCAATTTACAACCAAATTTCCACTATTCATCTGGTTATTTATTTCAAGATTTACATCCGGATAACGATGTCCCTGCACAGTAGAAACTTGTTCATAATCATCAAGATAAACATTAGTAATATTAAATACCGGAGCCACATTATTTATTTGAATCGAGAGCGAATTTGACTGGTTTTGATGCATAGTTTCACCATTTTCTGCATCATCTGCTATCAACAAAATATTATTTTTCCAATTACCAAATGCTTCAGAACTATGATAGGCAATTAATTTATTGATATAATTCTGAGCTTCGGATACAGACTTAACAGGTATTCTACCCACACCCATATCCATATTATGATTTCCACTTAGAGTGCCTTCACCGTCATCCAAATGAACATAATAATCATCCGAAACAAAAGATGAAGTGGGCGATAACGAAGATTCAGATTGATAAGTTAATATGTAGTTTGAAATTCCTGACGACTTATTATCATAACTTCCATCACCAAAAAGCACAACACTATGTGGAATTTTCGAAGGATCAGCTGCTCTTTCATAAAGCATTTTTACAAAATTTCGCAGTGCAGCAACATCAGGTGTGCCACTCGAAAACTCATTATAAATTTTATCTGTGCTTACAACAACTCCACTATAACCGTAAAATTGCTGGTGAAGTTGCTTCAACTGATTAGCCTGAGATAAAAACAAAGGATGAGTAATAATTATAACATCTACGGGTTGAATTACATGCAAATTTTGATTTTCAACAGGTCCTGTATCTTCTGAATTGAAAATTGGAGACGGAAAATTGGCATCTGTATTAAATGCAACAAATTCTCTCAAATTACTAGTTTGTACATTTATATTATATGTACTGCCATTTAAAGTCCCGTTTATTTTATATACATTCTCCCTTTCAGTAATATCCCAAACAATAGTTTTTGAGTTTGCCGAAGAAATTTGGAATCTTGTTTTTTGACCATCAGCAACAGTTTTAATATCTCTAAAATTAACAAATCCACTGCTAATAGTCAGTTTTCTTCGAAGTTTTACCGAAATATAATCCAACCATGCCTTTGAATTTGCAGCAGTTTTATTATAGGTTATTCTAAACGTAAAATTATCTGAAGCAGGTAAAATTAAAAAGTCTTTTGTTGTATTGTAACGAGCATACGTATCAGTAGTTGACCCCGAAACAGAATTTACATATACTGGAGCTTTTTGCTCTCCATTAATCTCAAAATTAAAATAGCTTGCAGAACTTGATCTGGCAGCAACAACAATAGTTACAATCGCAGAATCGCTTGTAGAAGTATTCGGAATATTGATGTTAAAATTTTGAGAGAGATAATAATCAAATTCACGCCAGAAAAGACTTCTTCCGGATTTCATAATATTAATAGAATCTTTTTCCAGAAAAACATAATCATCATAAGAATTTGTTGATACGTCGAAAGAACTTTCCTGGTTTTGAATTTGAGCTTGTTTTAATGAGCCTCTATCCGAAACAAAATAATAAGAATAATCCGAATAGTTATGAAACTCATGAGAAAATTTACCATCCAAACCAAATTTACGAGAGTGTGGTCCATCAAGCCAAAATAAAATATAGTCACCATTATCAAAACTTCCGTTTGAATTAACATCAACAAAATTAACAGGAATCTCCGGAAGGTCGTCATACTTATAATTACCTGCAATTTTATCAACCATGCCCCCATAACCAAAAATACCTATGTTATTTAAAGAAGTAAATCCCATGGAAATAAGTTGTGAATAAGTTAATTTATATATCCCCGAAGATTCAACTTTAATTTTATACCATTTCCCGGAAGACATTACTGAACTTGATGCAAAACTTTTCTTTTGTTTTCTATATCCGGGAACTTCATAATAATTTCCTCTCAACTCGAAATAAATAATTTTTTCAATTTGTCCGGTTTTGGAATTTCGTTGTAAAGGTATAAACTCTATGTTCAAATAATTTTGCTTGCGAAAAATACTTATCCATGTATTAATTTTAATGCTCTCAGAGATTTTATCAAGATTTAAACCCTTGTTAATAACTTCATTGTTAATAACTTCTGTTTTAATATTAACAAACTTTAAGTCTTTAACATCCAAATTATTATTAATAGGTATTCTGTAAAAGTAAACAGGCAAGTCGGTTGAAGCCTGATTATCACAATTAGAACAATATAAAATATTTTTTAATTGATTTTCGTTATAATTAAAAATTTGTTTATTTTGCCAAAAAAGTGAATCTGAAATGAAAATTTCCTGAGATGTTAATAAGTTGTTGATAAA
>LUZK01000037.1 GCA_001603595.1 Bacteroidales bacterium Bact_19 | reverse complement strand
TTTCGTCAATCAAATCTTTTAAGATTTCAATATTCTTATTTGCGACTTTTTGGGCTTTTTTCAATAATCCTTTACTTAAAAATGTACGACCGCTTATATCAATTGGAGCAATTTTTACATCATAACCAAGACTGCTGAATAATTTTATGGCTGCAATTCCTATTTGTGAGTCTAAATATCTGGTAAACTCATCAGTAAACAAATAAATTTTCTTTTTATATTCAGTTTTATCAGTTCTAATTTGAGATTTAAGTATCTTTGAAAAATTTGTGTAATTTAATAAAGGTATATTTCTGTAATAATTGAAGCCAATTATTCTTTTAAGTATTCCGGCAGAAAATTTATTCTTCATAAAGAAATTAAAAATTCCGGAAAATGGACTCATTAATTGATGAAAAATCGGCAAATACCCAATTACAAGCGCCCTGAGCGGAATTGAATTATAATCATAATAATGTTGTAAAAATTCCATTTTCAGTTTAGCGACGTCAACACCCGAAGGACATTCAGATTTACAGGCTTTGCATAAAAGACACAAATCCAGAACATCTTTAATTTCCTTGGAATTAAAAGCATAATTAAGATTATAATTTGTAAAAATTTCGCGTATAATATTAGCTCTTGCACGTGTTGAATGTTTTTCATCCAGAGTAGCCTGAAAACTTGGACAAAGAGTTCCACCAATGATCGCAGTTTTTCGACAATCTCCACTTCCGTTACATTTTTCGGCAGTTCGCAAAAAGCCTCCTGTTCGGCTAAAGTCGAAATAGGTCTCAAAATCAGGAGTTCTCATTCCGGGCTGATAACGCAAAGAAGTATTCATCGGTGGAGTATCCACAATTTTATTCGGATTTAAAATTCTTTTTGGATCCCAAACCGTTTTAATTTGTTTGAATACCTCGTAAAGCTGTTGTCCATACATTAACGGAATAAATTCTCCACGCAAGCGTCCGTCTCCGTGCTCTCCACTTAAAGAACCACGATATTTTTTTACCAACAAAGCCGTTTCGTAGGCTACAGTGTGAAAAAGTTGTACGTGTTCGGGATCTTTGAGATTTAACACAGGTCTCAGGTGCAGCTCCCCTGTTCCGATGTGTGCATAATAAACACACTCAAGACCTAATTTTTTCAGAAGTGCGGAAAAGTCTTCCATATAATCGGGCAAGTCTTCAGGCCTAACTGCAGTATCTTCTACCACGGGAACAGGTTTTGCATCACCCTGCATATTTGTTAAAACACCCAAACCTGCTTTTCGCAATTCCCATACTCGCGAAATATCTTTTCCCTTGATCACAGGATAAGCATACCCTATTCGGTTAGAGATAAGTTCATTCTTTAGATTTTCGGCTAAGTTATCTATCTCGGCAAGATCATTGGCAAACCACTCTACTATTAAAATTGCAGCAGGATCTCCATCTACAAAAAAGCGGTTTCGATTCTGATTGATATTCTCTTTTGTAAGATCCATTATTTTTTTGTCCATCAACTCAATAGAAACCGGCTTGTGTTTTAGGGCAATTAAATTCGCATAAAAGACTTCTTTTAATTCATTAACATGAACACACATCAGAGCTTTGTGTTTTGGAGGAATATCTACAAGATTTAGTTTCAATTCAGTAACTATAGCCAACGTTCCTTCTGAACCGGCAATTAACTTAGATAAATTAAATTTATTATAACTATCGGAAAACACACAAGTATCAAGAAGTATATCGAGGGCATAACCAGTATTACGTCTTTTAATATCCTGATGTGGATAATGTTGTTTTATTTCGTTAACAATTTCCTTATTACTGAGAATTTCGTTTATCTTTCTGTAGATTTTTCCTTCGAGGCTTGCTAATTTGAGTTTTTCTTGAAATTCATCATTATCAAGATCTTTAAAAACAACCACAGAACCATCGGCCAAAATAGCCTCAACTTCGAGTATATGATCCCTTACAGAACCGTAAATTAAGGAATGTGCTCCGCAGGAATTGTTTCCCAACATTCCCCCAATCATACATCTGTTTGAGGTAGAAGTCTCAGGCCCAAAGAATAAATTGTGTTTAGCAAGTTTCTTATTCAATTCATCTAAAACTACTCCCGGCTGGAGTTTTACCCATTTTTCATCGGTATTTATTTCGAGGATTTTCGAAAAATTATGACCAATATAAACAACTACACCGCTCCCAACAACCTGTCCTGCCAGAGAAGTACCCGCAGCACGTGGAATCAAATTAACTTTATGTTTATCAGCTGCTTTTACTATGGTGATCAAATCATTCTTATCCTTTGGAATCAAAATCATTGCAGGAATTTCGCGATATGCCGAAGCATCAGTAGCATAAAGTTTTTTATAAATCTCATCATTCTTTATTTCGCCTTTGAAAGATGTTTTTAACTCTTTGTAAAAACTTTGAATCATAATAAACTTTTTTGCAAAGTTATTTTTATCTCCAGAAATTGAAATGATAATTATTAGAAAATAGCTACATTTTTTTAATTTTGTGAGAAATGAAAAAATGATGGAATACGAAAGGATACTAAATAGTCTTAAAAATAAGATTTTTAAACCTATATATGTATTTTACGGAGAAGAATCTTACTTTATTGATAAACTAACAGACTTCATTGAGGAGAATGTTCTTCTACCGTCGGAAAAAGCTTTTAATCAAACGATTTTATATGGAAAAGATGTAATTGCAAAGGATATAATTGAAGTTGCAAGACGTTTTCCAATGGCTGCTAATCATCAGGTTGTAATTGTGAAAGAAGCCCAGGATGTAAGTGATTTACATAAATTAGAAGTTTATATCGCTAACCCGATGAATTCTACTTTGCTGGTGTTAAATTTAAAAAATACAAAAGTACTTGACAAAGGAGCTAAGATTTTTAAACTTGCAAACAAATTTGTTGAAACTTTTGAATCAAAAAAATTAAACGAAAAACAAATATACGCCTGGATAAATAATTTTCTTAAAAACGAAGGACTTACAATTCATCCCGATGCCTTGAGACTATTTTACGAAAGTATAGGGAATAATCTGAATGCAATTAATAATGAACTTGAAAAAATAAAGATTCTTTTACCCAAAGGTTCTAATATTAATGTTGAAACCGTTGCTTCCTTAATAGGTGTCAGCAGGGATTTTAATGTATTCGAACTGCAAAAGGCTCTTGGATATAAAGATATTCCAAAAATTTACAGGGTTATGGATTATCTTATGACAAGTAACATTAGAGAAAATTCATTAATAGCTGTTACCATCAGACTTTTTGAATATTTTTCAAAAATAATCAAAGTACACACACTCTCACAGAAAGATAAGAACTCTATTGCTGCAGAAATTGGAATTCCGACATTCTATGCCGATGAATATATAACTGCTTGCAGAAATTATTCGCTTTCAAAATGTATTATGATTGTTTCATATTTACGCGAGACACATATGATGGCTCTTGGAGTGAATAATAATGTTAAATCCGAAAAAGAACTCGCAATTGAACTAATTTTTAAAATCATACATTAAACTTTTATGGTAACAACAATAATTTTAATAACTTTAATAATATCCGTCTATGCATGGCAAGACAGTAACTTATTTCAAAAACTTTTATTATCTCCGTATATTTTAGTGAGGAATAAAGAATATCACAGATTAATTACTCATGGATTTCTACACGGGAATTGGTTACATCTTATCGTAAACATGCTGGTTTTTTGGTCGTTCGGAAGAGTTTTATTGATTTATTTTAATCTCATATGGAGTAATGGCAATTTGGTTTTTCTATTTTTCTATCTAAGTGCAATAGTGTTATCTTCATTATATTCGGTTGTTAAACACAAAGACAATTATGAATACAGTGCAGTTGGGGCAAGTGGTGCAACGTCGGCAATAGTATTTGCTTATATTTTCTTTGAGCCATGGAATTTGGTTTATTTTTTCGGAGTATTGCCAGTACCGGGAATAATTTTCGGAATATTCTACTTAATTTATTCCTATAAAATGTCTCAAAAACAAATTGACAATATCGGCCACGACGCACATTTTTGGGGAGCAGTTTACGGTTTTTGTTTCCCGATTATTTTCAAACCAGAGTTGATGCAACATTTTATCCATAGTTTATTAAGCTTTAATTTCTAAAAAATGAATAAAGCAGTTTTTCTCGATAGAGATGGAGTTATAAATAAAGAAACAGGACAATATACTACTTGTGTTGAAGATTTCATAATAAATGAAGGGATAGGTGAAAGCATAAAACTTTTAAAAGATTCGGGATTCTTGGTTATTATCATTTCAAATCAGGGAGGAATTGCAAAATCACTGTACTCACACGAAGATGTTCTGGAAATGCACTTAAAACTCTGTGAATACCTTTATATCTATAATACCGCCATTGACGACTTTTATTACTGCCCTCATCACCCTGACATAGGTCTTTGCTTATGTAGAAAACCTGACAGTCTGTTACTCGAAAAAGCTATTTCAAGATACAATATTTCAATTGAAGATTCATATTTTATCGGAGATTCAGAAAGAGATATGGAAGCTGCGAAAAAAGTTGGCATTAAAGGGATTAAAATAAATCCAAATGAAAATATATATAATATCTGTAAAAATATTTGCAACCAGAATAATCGCGAGTAAAAACATCTAAGATGACAAAACACATAATGCTCAACGGAGATATAATGCCGGCAGGAAGTCCTGTTTTGCATCATAACAGCAGAGCCATTCGTTATGGAGATTGTTTTACAGTTGTATTACGAGGTAATTCATCAAAAGCATTTTTCCCGGATGAGTACTTCGAATACATGCTTCAGTGTATGCAAGAACTTAATTATTTAATTCCCGAAACTTTTGAAAAGTCAATATTTTACAATGATTTATACCTCATTCTGCAAAAAAATCGCATTTACAAAGGATTCAAAGTTTATATAAGTTTTATCAGAGATTTAGATGAAAATAATCTCGAACTGCAAAATACATCAATTTTAATTTCTCCCGAAAAAATTACTCCTGAATTTTATGAAATAAAAGAACCCGGAAAAACTATAGATATTTCAACTATCCAATGTATTCCACAATTTTTATTTGAGCAAAAATATTCTCATCTTATCGAGAATTATCTTATAAGTAAAAAAATTTATCCTGCTGCTTCCGAAATTGATATTTTTCTTTTTGATGAAAATAAAAATATCATCAGAACAAGAAATTCTGCAGTATTTTTTGTAAAAAAAGACAAAATATTTATCCCCGAAAATCTTCCGAATGACAGTTTAAAGATTTTTACCTACATTATTATTGCAATAGCTGAAATTTCGGGAATAAAAACAGAAAAATTACAAATCAATATTTCCGATCTGCATAAATTTGATGAAGTTTTTACAGCAGATGTGATTAATGGGATACAATATGTTAATGGTATTGAAGATTTAAGATATTATAAAAACATTTCGAAGTATTTAGCTCAAAAACTTGATAAAGTGATTAAAAAGACTTTGGAGGAAAATTAAAATAAGTATAATCACCACTTCAAAAATGATTTAGCTGGAATTTTATTCATGAACTTTATTTTCTAATTTTATTCAAGTATAATCAAATTTTTAAGGTTAATAAAATAACCTCCAAATAAATTTTGGAGGTTATTTTATTAATTGAATTTAAATTACTTCTTAATAATCTTATGCAAAATGTGGTTTTTGTTTTTACCGGAAATTTTTAAAATATATGTACCGGAACTTAAATCGGGCAAATCAATTGTCATATTATCGGATTGAATTTCTTTTTCTAAAACTATCCTACCTGTAATATCCGTAATACTGAGTTTTTCGTAACCGTCGGAATAAGCATTTTCAATTTTTATGTTTGTATCAAATGGATTTGGATAAATCAAAACAGCTGCTCCATATTCGTTAATATTTACTGCCGGATATACTTCAATGGTAAAAATACAATTACCGGTGCAACCTGTGTTTGGGTTTTGATAGTAATAATAAATTTCATGAATACCAATTCCGGCAACAAGAGGATCAAATTGCGTAACAATTTCATTATTAAACATATACCATCCTCCTTCAGGAGTTCCCCCAGTTAATTCAAAAACTCCACCATAGTATGATACTAATAGATTTTCGGGACATTCCACAACAGGTATCGGATAAACCAAAACATTGAAACTGCATGAGAAATTTCCAAGGGTGTAAGTAATTTGATGATAACCCGGATTTACTGCATCAGGATTGAAAACTCCTGAAACAACCCCATTTCCCGAATAAACTCCACCTTCGGGGCTTGCTCCGGTTAAAACTACGGGTTCAGAATTCTTGCATACGGAGAATCCCTCAGGACAGATTACTGTTACCGGCTCATAAACATCTATAATAAAAGAACAAGAGTTTTCGCACAAATCACTGTAAACATAAGTAATTTCGTGCTGTCCGATACCTGCCTGAGCAGGATCAAACATCGAAATCTCGATACCGTTATAGAAATAAGTTCCGCCTTGTGGATAAGCTCCCGATAAAGTAAAGGAAGCAGAATTTATGGCAATGCTTATATTACTAGGACAGTTTACTTCCGGAATAGCATTTACAACTATTTCGTAACTGCATGTTCCGGTTTGTGTTTGATATATTACCGTATAAGAACCTACCCCGTATTGTGAAGGATTAAAACTCGTAATCGTATTGCCATTAATAGAATATGTTCCACCAACAGGAGTTGCTCCGCTTAAAGTAAAAGAATTGCTGTTTTCACACACATAAACATTTGATGGACATTGAACTGCTGGATCAACCTGAATAGTAAAATTACAGGATGTACTACATGAATTTGCATCAGTGTAAGTATAGGTTACAGTATAATTACCAACACCATAAATGCCGGGATCGAAATTACTTACCGAAACACCATTGATAGTAAAAACTCCACCACTTGGAGAAACCGATAAATCCGATAGATTCAATGGACTATCATTTACATTCATAACTAAATTTCCCGGACAATTTACAGTTGGAGGATTTACTACATTTATATAAAACTGACATGACTGTGTGTTGTAAGTATAAGTTATTAGACTTTGTCCTATACCTGAAACAGCTGGATAGAAAACACCATCAACTACTCCAGTTCCTGAATAAACACCACCCGGAGGTGTTCCTCCTTGCAGAATCACACTGTTAACATCCGAACAAACCGAAAAGCTTGCAGGGCATTCAACTACATCGGGTTGATATACGCTTACCATAAAACTGCAAGTATTTGAACATAATGTGGTTGGATTTGTGTATGAATATTGAACAATATAATCCCCTACTCCATAGGTTGATGGGTTAAAGGTGGTAATCACATTAGAATTTATGCTGTATTGACCTCCAACAGGACTTGCACCGGTTAAAGTAAATTCCGGATCGGTTATTTGCTTGTAAATATTTGCCGGACAATTTACGGTTGGCAATGGATTTACTGTAATATTGAACTGACAGCTTTCTGTTTCGAGAGTATAAGTGATAGTATGTGCCCCAACTCCGGCTACTGATGGATTAAAAACACCTCCGGCCACACCGGTTCCTGAATATGTTCCTCCCACAGGACTTGCTCCTGTTAAAGTAAATGCGGGCTCAGAAATACAAACTGAATAATTAGAAGGACAATCAGGCACAACCGGTGGATTTAAAGCTCTTACACCATCCGATGTCCGAACATTACTATATAATCCTGCATTGTTAAGTATTTTCACACTAACATAATACATTGTTCCTGGAATAAGGCTAACAGAATTATTTGTGAAAGAAAGATTTAATCCATTATTTGTCCAGTTAATCAGTTCTGTACCACCGGGAGTAGTTCCAACTGCATAATAATAAGCCTGAATGCCACTTTGCAGGTCGGAACTGGCTGTCCAGTTTGCTGAAATGCTATTTAAAACATAAGTTGTATCAATGTCTGCTCCTAATCCATCGTTTACATTAGCAACCATTACAGGTGCTGTCCAATCAGTTTTTATTGATTGCTGAGAAATCGCACTAATATTTTTTGCAGAATCCGAAACAATGGAATATATTTTTGCAGAATACGTTGTAGAATTTAGACTCTGATATCTTATGTCTGAGTTAGCATCACCCATAGAAATAGTTACATCAGGATATCTTGTTCTGAGAACTCTGAAATTATCAACCGACATTAAGGAATTTCCTGAACGGAACGAAACGTAATCTCCTATTTGATAAGGATTTTCATCCTTATATTCTCCTACCAAGTTATTATCCATATAAACAAAATGTTCGCCGGTAATTCTGTCATAAACAAGTTTTATATTGTACCATTGACCAAGGTTCAACGAAATATTGTAATATTTTTCAAGTGAGAAAACATTATCGGTTACTTTATAAAACTCTAATTGTTGTGTAGTGTGTCTGAACCAGATAAAGTATCCATTTCCTCTGTTTGTTTGAGTGGGATCAGATGCAAAATAATGAAATCCTCCTCTTCTATTTGTTCCTGAACCTTCAATCTTTAAATCAAATTCATATAAATATCTGTTAGATAAATTTTGTTTGAGATATGCCCAAATGTTGGAATTCCCCTCTGATTCGTTGGTTTGAACAAGAGCTCCGTTTGAGATATTCCACGTTCCAACCTGCTGGGTCCATTCCGCCCCGATTTCTGAATCAAAATTATTGTAAGCAAAACCGCGTTCGGCATTAGCTGTCCATTTGGTGCCATTAAAATCCGATACAGAATAAAATCTTTTTTCTATTCCACTCAATTCATCACTGTCATTGAAATTAATCTGGAAATTTACAGTTTGCCATTCTCCGTTAACATTAAAATTTGTTTCCGGATTTGTAAAATCAGTAAAAATATTTTCGGCATAACTTGTTGACCAATTATTATTGTTGTCTATTAATAATGTTCTGATTCTGCCGGATTCCTGTGAAGATGAAACACTTTGATATCTGATTTCTTTTGAAGAATTAAGCCCGGCAGTAACATTTACATTTGTAGAACGACTCACATATACTTTTACGTCATCGTATTCTGCCAGACATTCTCCTGCTCTGAGGGAAATCGCAGTTCCTGCGGTAAATGGAGAGGTATCCGTAGTTGTGGCAGCAAGAATATTATCAACGTAAACGTCTATTTTGCCAGTATTGGTATTTAGTAACACCTTAACATCATACCATTGATTAGCATTAATTGTAAAATTTTGTGTCACATAATAACCACCACCTGAAGAATATGAGTTATTAACATATTTATATATCTGAACAGTATTATTATCTGCTCTTAGATATACCATATAAGAGTTTCCTCTTCCATCAGCAGTTGGGTCGGAGCAAAAAAAGTGCATACCTGCTCTTCGGTTTGTTCCAGTGCCTGAAATCTTCATTTGCCAGTGATAAAGATAGATATTACCACTTTGTTGTGTTACATTGGCATAAATGTTTGTATTAACTAAGCTTTGATTAGATTGCAATAATCTTCCTCCCGAAATACTCCATGTACCACTGACAATAGTCCATTCGGGATGAATTACAGAAGTAAAATTGTCATTGAAAAACCCATGTGAAGAATTTGCCCGCCACTCAGTGCCATTATAATCCATTACTTGATAAAAGCTATGTTTTACGCCTGTTCCGCCAACATTATCAGCATCAGAAAAATTTACTAAAAAATCAGAGTTATACCATTTTCGAGATTTACTTATTTCTGTTGTTGGTGGAATATTGTCAGTTGGAGTGCTACAATCGTCAATTATTTGCTTTGTTTGTGTTTTAATATTTGGTAAAAGCGCATACAATGTTTCACCCGGGCAAGTGGTTCCACCAGGATTTACATCTCTATGTCCACATATTCTTGGTAAATTAATCCATTGAGTTCCGGCCTGATTTAAAATTGAAGCAGAACTTAAAGGATCATAACTTTTATGGTCATACCACCATGCTAAAAACTCCTCACATTTTTGCAGCTGAGGTGTAGTTGGGGCAGTTCCCGGAGCATCGCTATTTCCCAAAAAATTTAACCCAATTGAATATGAATTTGAATACCCTGCATGTGCCCCTTTTACATCTTGATTGGGAAGATTGGGATTATAACGACCCTGATAAAAATTCCCGTATTTATCAAATAAATAATTATATCCAATATCACTCCAACCATTGCTGTTTACATGATAGTTCCAATATGACCTCACTACTGCAGCACCATCAGTGTAAGAATCCGGACTTGCTCCATGATGTATAACAGTATGAGTGCAACTTGTAAGATAGGTTGGCGTATATGTTGGATAAAGACAATCTTGATAAGAACCGCACCATGATGACCTTGGTATTATAACCGGGAACTCCGGGCATGATTTTGTACCATTAAGTTCTTCTTCTCCTGACTTAAAATTAAGTTCAGAAGTTGGTTTTACATTCAATAAAATCAAATAAACCTCAGTAATATAATCTGATTCAGGAGGATAAATATAAAACTCTACTGAATCGTGCTCAAATTCATTAAATCCGAACATAAGGTCGGACTTATAAAAATTATCTTTTGTGTCTTTGGGATTATAGTGGCCGTCAGAATATTTCCAATCGCTCCAACCTGTTTTATTCTGATATACACGATATGCAATTTCGTAATTTCCTGCATCCCACAAGCCTACTCCCGATTTCCATCCCAAAGCAAACGAAGTGTAAGCAAATGGTGTTTTTATCATTAGCCCATAAGCTCCATTAGTTTCGGAATAAATCTCTCTCTCGATTCTATAGCACACCAGCAAATCATCTCCTGTTCGTACTGAATAAAACTCCTTTAAATTTTGTTGCGAATAAACCCAAAAGAATAGATTAATAAAAATCAATGTATAAATAACTCTTCTCATAATGTAATTTTTTGATTTTTTGGCAATATAAAAAATTTTAAAATACAATAATGTTAAAATTAAATTTTTTAGATATAACAACGTTTTTAACTACATATCATAATGTTTTCTGATATATTTAAACATCGTGTTTTGTCTGTAGTGCTGATTAAATAATTTATAATTTTTAAGAATTTGATTATGTTTGTACTAAAATTTCAAGATTTTGATGAAGGCAAAAAAAATAAAACTCTCTCCTGATTTCGATTTTGAAATAATTGGAATTTCAAGTTCAGCTTATGACTATCAAATCGCATGGGAGTTGACACAATTATTTGATTTTGAATTTGAAAAATCTTCCGATGTAACTATTATAGATGAAAAATACAGCGAATATCAAGTGTTCAATGTATTTGAAGTAAAAGATGAAGAGGAAGAATGTTTAGCAAAACTAATTTCGAATAAAGCAAATAACATTGGTTATTTTTGTGAGGAATTAAAAAACATTGATTTCTTCTTATTAATTTTCGATAAGAAAAAACTTCTTGAAATTAATGACTTGAAGAAAAAACTTAAAAAATCAAAAAACATTAATGCAGTTTTTATCTTTGATATTGAAAACATAAAATCAAAAGAAAAATTTATTTTTTAAATATGGGAATAATTGCTCGACAGTCAATAAAGGGTACAATATATTCATATATTGGAGTGGTTCTGGGGTTTATCAATGTCGGGTTATTAATGCCTCATATATTCTCTACAGAGGAAATTGGATTAGTAAATCTTTTAGTTGCACTTTCGGCAATTATAGGTCAATTTGGAACTCTTGGTATGATGAACGTTACAATCCGACAGTTCCCGTTTTTTAGAGATAAAGAAAAAAAACACAACGGATTTTTGTTTTTATTATTGTCCGTAGGGGTATTTGGTTTTTTGCTATCGGCAATCGGTTATTATGCTTCTAAAGACTGGCTCATAGAAACTAACATTGAAAAATCACCTTTGTTTGCAGAATATGTTTATCTACTACTCCCCCTTATTTTTGCCACAATATTTTTCTTCCTCCTCGACACTTATAACAGGATGTTCTTTAATGCCTCCTTTGGAATTTTTGTTAAAGAATTTCTGCTTAGAATTTTAAACCTTCTTGGTATAATACTATTTTACTTAAAAGTGTTTGATTTTCATGGATTTATCATTTTTTACACAATAGCTTACGGAGTACCTACTATTTTACTCTGTTTGCTTTTAATTATTAGAGGAGAATTTTCGCTAAAACCGGATTTGAAATTCATAAACTCTAAAATTTTACGTGAAATAATTTCTGTTGCACTTTTTGGAATTGTTTCAGGATTTAGTGGCTTGGTTGTAATGCAAATTGACAGATACCTAGTAAACCATTATTGTAATTTAAGTGATACAGGAATTTATTCTACAGTATTTTTCTTTGGTTCGGTTATACTTATGCCCGGCAGATCTCTTATCCGAATAGCAAGCACCTCAATAGCAGAAGCATTTAAGAAAGAAAACATTGATGAAGTAAATAAAATTTATTCGGAAAGTACAATAAATCTTAGTATTATCGGATTATTGCTGTTTATTTTGGTCTGGATTAACACCGATAATATTTTAATGCTTTTGCCCGACGAATTTCATTCCGGCAAGATGGTAATCTTTTACATTGCTCTTGGTCATTTACTCCAAATGTATGCCGGAATCAGTGGAGAGATTATTCAATTCGGAAAATTTTACAAAGAACACAGTTTGATAATGATTTTTCTGATAATCTGCATTGTTATTTTCAATATTATATTACTCCCTGTTTACGGGATTACGGGGGCTGGTATTGCTTTTGCTCTTTCATTTCTTATTTACTGGATAATTCGAGTTTGGTTTGTATATTCAAAGTACAAACTGTTTCCATACAACAACAAATTTCTAAAATTGAATCTGATTGGAATTTTATCTCTGATTATTAACTCACTTATTCCAACAACCCCATTCATTTTTGATGTTTTAATCAGAACAGGTGTAATTACATCATTTTTTTTGGCCTTAATAATATATTTAAGAATTTCGGAAGATTACAATCAAAAAGCAACAGATTTTATAGAAATAATAAAACAATACATTGTAAAAATACGCAATCACAAATAATTTAGATCTGCATCATTAGATTTTACAAAAGGTTCGATTGCCCTATCATATATACCCTGCACAAAAGCTATAAGCATCCCATAATTAGTTACAGGCACTCCAGCCTCAACAGCAGGTTTTAATCGCGAAATTACTTGCTTACGAGTCAAAACACATCCCCCGCACTGCACAACAAGAGCATAATCAGTTATTTTTCCCGGGATTTCATCAAGTCCGGCAATAACTATATATTCAAGAGACTTGCCTGTATAATTGCTTAACCATCTTGGAATCTTAACTCTGCCAATATCATCACAGGATACATGATGGCTGCAACTTTCAAGAATCAGTATTTTATCACCGTCCTTGAGATCGTTGATTTTTGGTGTTCCTATCAGATAATTATCAAAATCTCCTTTATATCGAGCCAATAAAACAGAAAAACCCGTTAGCGGAATATCTCGTGGAATGGAAGCAGCTGCTTTCAGAAATATTTGTGAATCTGTAATTGCCAACTTCGGTTTAATACCGGTCTTTTTCAAAAAGGAATCAACCTCACGTTCTTTCAATACAATTGCCACACAATCATTATCCAAAATATCCCTTATTGTTTGAATCTGTGGTAATATTAATCTGCCTTGAGGTGCTTCAATGTCTATGGGAGTGATCAGTAAAACAATATCTCCGTAACTTATTAAATCACCAAGCAGAGAGGTAATTTTCCACGATGATTCGGGAAGCAGTTCTTTTATGGTATTTAACAAAACTTCTATATTGCCATTAGTTTCAACTGAATAATCAATTACCGGGCAATTGAATTTTTCTTGAATTTTTTTTTGTAAATCTTTATTAAGTTTTACAAGGTCTGATTTGTTATGAATAATGAAGAACGGGATTCCTTCTTTTTTAAATTGATCAATCAAATTTTCTTCTTCAACATCAAAAATATTCTCACTTATAACCAGAATTGCCAGATCAATTTCTTTTAGAGTTTTTAGTGATTTTTGTACTCTAAGTTTTCCGACTTCACCTTCATCGTCAATTCCGGCTGTGTCAATCAAAATAACCGGTCCAAATCCGGTAATTTCAAATGACCTTTTCACCGGATCTGTTGTAGTACCTTTAAAATCAGCAACAATTGCGATCTCCTGTCCCGATATATTGTTTATTAATGAGCTTTTCCCAACATTGCGACGTCCATAAATTCCGATATGTGGTTTATTTTCTTTACCTTTATTCATTCTAAAAAAGTTTTTCAATTAATTGTTTTATGCAAATTTTGTTTAGATGCAAATTTTAAATGTAAAATTAATGCTAATTTGAATAATACAACCAAAATAATGTTATTTTTATGGCGATTGTAAAAAACCTAAAAATGATGTTTAAAAAGATTTGTGTTTTATTTGTATTTTTACAATTGATAACCCTAATTCGAGCACAAGAATACGGGTTACCGATGATTCACAACTTTGCCCCCAAAGACTATAGGCACGAAAATCAGAATTTTAGTATTGCACAAGATAAAAATTCGATTATTTATGTTGGTAATGCAAATGGAATGATGGCATTTGATAACAGCTCCTGGGATATTATCAAAGTTCCTGGACGACCTATCATAAGAATAAATGAAAAAAACGAAAAATTTTATGCAGGCTACAATCAAGCAGGAAGAATTGTTTACGAAAACGGCAAGATGAGTATAAAACCATTTAAGATTTTTGAGGAATTTAAACCCGGTCATTTTACAAATATTATTTACTTGAATGATGAATTGTTTTTAACCTCATCTCATCAATTATTTGCTTTAAAGAAAGATTCTTTAGACATTGAGATATCAAATGCTCCCGGAATTAAAATCTTTAAGATTCACAAAAAACTTTTAATTTACATTCCTCAAAGAGGATTATATTATTGGGATAAAAATAAAATAAAAGAATTTGAAAACGGCAGCTTGTTCGAAAGCCTTCCAATTCTTGATATTATTGAAATTACAAATACAAAAAATGATTTCATAGTTATAATTGATGATGATCAAATTCTATATAAATATAAAAATAAAAATTTAATTCCTATAAAGAATAATATACAAGATTTTATAAAATCCAACATTTATACTTGCAGTATTATTCTTGACGACGGAAGGCTTATAATCGGCACAATGCACGGCGGTATAGTATGTATTAATAAGAATGGCGAATTGTTATTTTCGGTTAATAGAGAATCTGGATTAAGAGACAACTACATAACCGATATGATTATTGATAATTACGGTAGATTGTGGGTTTCAACCTACAATGGTATTTCCGTTTTAGAAATAAATTCTGAATTGAGTTTTTTTAGTTCATCATTTGGTTTTACCGGAACAGTCTTATCAGTTATTAGATTTAATGGGCAACTTTATATTGCAACAGTAAATGGAGTGTTTATTTACAATTCAAATAATATTTATGATGCAGCAAGGAAAATATTTGACTTAAGAAAAAGATTTGAAAAGATTGAAGATATCCGTTCAATATGCTGGAAACTAACAGAAATCAATAACCATCTTTTTGCTTTAACAACTGATGGTCTATATGAAATTACAGGGAAAAAGGCTACTTTAAAAATTAAAGGGTCTTTTAATTGCTATTCTTCAATGAGCTATCACCCTTCAAAATATCTTTTCGGGACTTCTGAAGGTATTTTAATGGCTAATATTACGAAAAATTCTATTGACACAATAGGATATGTTAAAGATTTTAGATATAGCATTAGAACTATAGCTGAAGATTATTTTGGAAACTTTTGGTTAGGAACAAATGAAGATGGACTATTTCAAACAGCTTTTCATAACAGATTAAAAAAAGACACAAAAATATATCATTTTACTTCAGAACAAGGATTACCTGCTGATTTTGAATGGATAGATGTATATCCCAGCTTTCAAGGAATTTTATTTTCAACAGACAAAGGAGTTTATAGATATAATTATTCAAAAAACAAATTTGACAAAGATACTCTTCTGGGCTATGACTTTTCTAACAATAAAAAATATTTATATCCAATAATTGAAGACTCTAAAAAAAATATTTGGTACAGTTGTATTACCAAAGAAGAATTTGAAAGAGAAACAGGATATTTTATTTTTAACGGGGCAAATAAAAAATACACCCCTAATTACAAAAAGTTCGCTCTATTACAAGAATATGTAATTGAATGCATATATCCCGAAAGTCCCGAAAAAGTATGGTTAGGAGCTTCCGATGGACTAATTTTGTATAGCCCTTTAAAAAAAGGCTTCGATACGTTAAAGTTTGATTGTTTTATAAGAAATATTCAAATTGGGACGGATACAACTATATATTTTGCACCAGGAGACAACTTATCTGATCATAATATTTCATTTCATTTTAATAAAAAACGTATTAGATTTAACTTCTCTGCTCCCAAATTCGATATGCTTAATAACACAAAATATCAGGTAAAACTTGACGGATTCGATAAAAATTGGTCTGAATGGACAGATAAAAATTTTAAAGAATATACCTCACTTTACGAAGGTACCTATACTTTTAGAGTTCGTGCAATGGATTCATTTGGCAATATCAGCAACGAAACATCTCTAACTTTTGAAATAACACCTCCGTTTTATAGAACATGGATTGCTTTTGTAATTTATGCGATTATTCTTTCAGCAATAGTTTTTGTAATTATCATTTTAGTTAAATTCAATTATAAACGTGAAGAAAACAATTTAAAAAGACGCATTGAAGAAAAGACCAACGAACTTGCAAGACAAAAAGAACAAATAGAACAATTAGTAGCCAAGTTAATGCCACAATCAGCAGTAAATGAAATAAGAGATCAGGGAAAAGCTAAAACTCACCGATACGAAATGGTTACAGTGTTATTTGCTGATATACAGGGGTTTACAAAATTTGCAGAATCCACAAAACCAGAAGAAGTAATAAAATATTTGAATGTAATTTTTAATTCATTCGACAATATCATTGCAAAATATAATATAGAAAAAATAAAAACTATTGGAGATGCCTATATGTGTGCAGGAGGCATGCCAAAAGAAGATAATATTAATCCTATTCAGGTTGTACTCGCTGCTTTAGAAATGCAAAGAGAAATTCAGCGTCTAAATGATACCAGAGACATAAAACTCGAAATAAGGATTGGAATACATACGGGTCCTGTTGTAGCAGGTGTTATCGGAATTAAGAAACTGGAGTATGATATTTGGGGTGATACAGTAAATATTGCCAGCAGAATGGAATCTTACGGAATGATAAACAAAGTAAATATCTCAGAACAAACTTATAACCACGTTAAAGACTTTTTTGTTTGCCAATACAGAGGCAAAATCGAAATAAAGTACAAAGGTGAAATGGAAATGTATTTTGTCCATGAAATAAAAAAAGCTCTTTCTGTGGATGGAGATAGAAAAACTCCTAATAAAAATTTCTTTATTAAACTTCAACATGTTCAGTTTAAAGATATTCAGGAAAAAATCCTCGAAAAATTGCAAAAAAGCCTTCCGTCAAACTTATACTATCACAATGTAAAGCATACTATTGACACGCTTTACATCGTTGAAAAAATTGGTCGACAAGAAGGTGTTGATGAAGAAGAAATGTTATTACTAAAGTGTGCTGCTTTGTTTCATGATGCAGGCTTTATATCACAATACGACAATAATGAAGAAATAGGAGCAAGCATGGCAGAAGCAGAACTAAAAAATCACGGATTTACAGAAGAGCAAATCGAAACTGTAAAACGTCTGATTATGGCTACAAAAATGCCTCACAAACCCAAAGACTTATTAGAAAAAATAATGTGTGATGCCGACCTTGATTATCTCGGAAGACCGGATTTTATCCCAATCTCTCAAAACCTTTTCCGAGAACTTTTCGAAAGAGGCAAAATAAGCACTATTGATCAATGGAATAAACTTCAATACAAGTTCATTGAAAAACATAAATATTTTACTGCAACTGTTAGAAAAGAGCGTGATCCCGGAAAACAAGTTGTTTTAAAACAACTAAAGGAAATGTTTGAATAAACTTGGTAACATGGATGAAAATGATGTTAAATTTCTTATAATCAGACTCAGCAGCATTGGCGATATTGTTTTAACCACACCTGTTATCAGATGTTTAAAAAAACAAGTGCCAAATTCCATTATACATTTTATCACAAAACCTCAATATGTTGAAATATTAAAATTTAATCCATACATTGATAAAATTCATGTTTACGAAAATTTTCACAAAACAATTGAAGAAATAAAAGCAGAAGGGTTTGATTATATTATAGATCTACACAAAAATCTACGGTCTAAACGAATTATAAATAAAATAAAAATACTCGACTTTTCATTTCCAAAATTAAACTTTGAAAAATTTTTAATAGTACATTTTAAAATAAATAAATTACCTGATATACATATAGTTGACAGATATTTTGAAGCTGTTAAGTTATTCGATGTTAAAAATGACAACAAAGGACTTGACTTTTTCCTGGATGAATTTAT
Source organism: Bacteroidales bacterium Bact_19 (assembly GCA_001603595.1). Classification (GTDB taxonomy): domain Bacteria; phylum Bacteroidota; class Bacteroidia; order Bacteroidales; family ML635J-15; genus Bact-19. The sequence goes on along the minus strand of LUZK01000037.1, from coordinate 12,168 downwards.
TAAACAGGAATTATTCTCGAAATCAATAATTTTACCCGAAAAATATATAGCTTTTGCTATTGGGGCTCAACATAATACAAAAAAATTACCCACAGCAAAAATCATTGAAATTTGCAACAAAATAAATTGTAATATAATATTATTGGGCGGAAAAGAAGATTCCGGAAACTCATCCCTTATAAAAGAATCTAGTAACAATACAATTGATTTATGCGGAAAAATAAGTTTACAGGCTTCAGCTTATATTGTTAAAGAGTCATTTGCAGTAATTACACATGATACCGGGCTTATGCACATAGCAGCAGCTTTTAAAAAGAACATAATTTCTATTTGGGGAAATACAATTCCTGAATTTGGGATGTCTCCATATCTGGCAGGAGAAAGTTCACAGATATTCGAGATAAAAAATTTAAAATGCAGACCTTGTTCAAAATTAGGCAAGAAAAAATGCCCTAAAAAACATTTTAAGTGCATGAATGAGCAGAATTCAGATAAAATAGCAGAATATATAAATCAACTTTTAAATAAAAATACTTAATAACATTTTAGTAGTAACATACTAATAATAAAAAAAAGCTGCTTTGTAAGCAGCTTTTTTTAAATATTTTTTTTAGAATTAGTTAGATAAAGCATAACGAATGAAACCTGTAACAGCTAAATCTTTTTCTGTACGTTTAAGATAGTCTGCTACGGTCATTTTTTCTTCCATTATATATTCCTGATTAACAAGAGTAGATTCTTTGATAAACTTTTGCAATTTACCCTGAGCAATTTTATCAAGAAGATTTTCAGGTTTTCCTTCGTTGCGAGCTTGTTCTCTTCCGATTTCGAGTTCTTTTTGAATTACTGCAGCAGGAACGCTTTGTTCATCAACAGCAATCGGATTCATTGCAGCAACTTGCATTGCAAGGTTAAAGCTAACAGAAGGATCCACAACTTTATTTAATCCAACAACAGTAGCAAGTTTGTTACCCATGTGTATATATGAACTTACTTGAGCAGCTTCAAGTTTTCCGTAAAAAGCGAGTTCCATTTTTTCACCGGTAACACCACTTCTTTCCATAACTAATTCTTGTACTGTTTTACCATCTACAGAAATATTTTTTAAAGCATCGAGATTTTCCGGTAAATTTTCGGCTGCAATATCAAGGATTTTCTTTGCCAAATCAATAAAGTCTTGATTTTTTGCTACGAAGTCGGTTTCGCAATTTAATGCGATAATAACTCCTACAGTATTATTATTAGTGGTTTTTGCCAGTACAGCACCTTCGGATGCTTCACGGTCAGATCTTTTATTTGCGATAGCAAGTCCGCGTTCGCGAATAATTTCTTTAGCTCTTTCAAAATCTCCGTCGGCATCCACGAGAGCTTTTTTGCAGTCCATCATGCCTGCACCTGTAAGTTGTCTTAATTTGCTAACATCAGCAGCAGTTATATTTGCCATTTTTACTTGTTTTAATTTGATTAATAATTATTCATTATCTTCATCTCTGAATTTTTCAGGAATTTCGTTTTCACTATTTAATTTTTTAGCTCTAGTTCTTCTACCCTTTCTTTCAATTTCTTCGTCTTCATCATGAGCAGGAACAGCTTCAGCTTCTTTATCGAGGGCACGTTCGTTTAATCCTTCCTGAATAGCTTCGCACATAGCTCTAACAATGAGTTGAATTGATTTTGAAGCATCATCATTTGCAGGAATAGGATAATCAATCGGACGAGGATCAGAATTTGTATCAACCATTGCAAATACAGGAATTCCTAATCTTTTAGCTTCGTTGACTGCAATTTTTTCTTTAAGTACATCAACAACAAAAAGAGCTGCCGGCAATCTAGTCAAATCAGCTATTGAACCTAAGTTTTTTTCAAGTTTTGCACGTTGACGAAGAATTTGGAGTTTTTCGCGTTTTGATAAAGTGTCGAAAGTCCCGTCGGTCTGCATTTTATCAATTAAAGACATTTTTTTAACAGCCTTACGAATTGTCGGGAAGTTTGTTAACATTCCACCCGGCCATCTTTCAGTAACATAAGGCATATTTACTTTTTTAACTTCTTCGGCAACAATTTCTTTTGCTTGTTTTTTAGTTGCAACGAAAAGGATTTTACGACCAGATTTTGCAATATTTTTCATTGCATTGGCTGCCTCGTCAATTTTAACTGCTGTTTTGTGCAAGTCAATAATATGAATCCCATTACGCTCCATAAAGATGTAAGGAGCCATTGCAGGATTCCATTTACGTCTCAAATGGCCGAAGTGTACTCCGGCGTCAAGTAATTGTTCAAATGTTAATCTTGGCATTTTTTTAATTTTTAAGTTTACATTCTGTAGTAACAATCATCAGGTAGAGCTCCCGAGAGACCTGTCCTGACAATTTAGATACTAAACTTTTTATACTCACTAAATAAATTTTAACGTTTAGAGAACTGGAACCTTTTACGAGCTTTCTTTTGTCCCGGTTTTTTACGTTCAACGACTCTTGGATCACGAGTTAAGAATCCTAAAGGTTTGAGTGTGGAACGATATTCAGGATTAACTTTCAATAAAGCTCTTGCTATCCCAAGTCGCAATGCTTCAGCTTGTCCTTTAATACCTCCTCCGTCAAGGGTAACTTTAATATCAAAGCTTTCCACCTTGTCAATTGCTTCGAGGGGCTGTTTTACTACAAATTGATGATGGAGAACAGTAAAATATTCTTCCAATTTGCGACCATTAACAACTATGTTTCCTTTTCCTTCTCTTAGAAATACTCTGGCTACTGCGGCTTTTCTACGGCCTACTGCATTATATACTTCCATGCTCTTTATTTAATTGTATTTAAATTTAACACTGTTGGTTTTTGAGCTTCGTGTTTATGCTCATTTCCAACATACACATATAAATTACCGAAAATCTTATCACCCAAACTGTTTTTTGGTAACATTCCTTTAACAGCTTTTTCGATTATGCGACGTGGATCCTTTGCTTTCATTGCTAGATAAGGTATCCTTTTCTGACCACCCGGATAACCGGAATGTCTGATATAAACTTTTGCATTCTCCTTGTTACCGGTAAGTTTTACCTTTTCAGCATTAATAATAATCACATTGTCACCACAGTCAACATGAGGTGTGTAAGATGGTTTATGCTTTCCTCTCAGGACATAAGCAACTTTAGATGCTAAACGCCCAAGAATTTCTCCTTCAGCATCTACCACAAACCATTGTTTTTCAATGGTTTCTTTATTGGCTGTTAATGTTCTATAACTCAATGTATTCACTTCTTTAATATTTTTAAATTAATAAAACTTTTTTCCCATACGGGCGGATGACCAAACGGACTGCAAAAATAATACTTTTTTATTTTCTGCAATATTTTTTCAACAATTATTTTTTATATTTTTATTTTATGTGATTTACCTTATTTTTCAAGACTTGTACGATGATAAAAAAATTTTCTTCAAAAAAAATATCAACAATTTTTCTTAATCTTTATCAACGAAGGATTTATATTTTATCCAAGTTCACAAATTTTTTTAAGTTTCTTAATATCCTTCAATGTAATTTTTTCCCCTTCGAGTTTAATAATATTCTCCTTGCTGAATTCCGACAACGTCCTGATGACATTTTCCGGAGTTAAGTCGATGAGTTGAGCTATTTCCTTCCGTCTCAAAGGAATTTCATAACTATAAGAATGATTGATTTTTTCGGCAAAAAACAATAAAATATATGCTATTCTTCCTCTCATATTTTTCATACTGAGCATAAGTTTCTGTAAAATTATTTCATCGGTATTTTTGCTCATCTTCTCAATTAGTCCAACAGCAAATTGCCCATTATTTAAAGCAATGGATTTTATCTTATCCATTCTAATGCAACAAATTACAGAATCTGTAAGTGCAGAAACTCTAAACTTATGGTAAGGCTCAGAAAAAACCGTAAGTAAACTTACAAAATTCATCGGAGTACCAATACTGATTATTTGTTCTTTACCGATTTGATTATAAAAATAGTTTTTTACTAACCCTGATTTTAAGTAGAAAAAATCAACGACAGGATCTCCTTCTTTAACAATAATTTCTCCTTTTTTATAAAACTTCTCTTTTTTGAAATCGCACAATGAGTTTATTTCTTCATCTTTCAAATTAGTGAGAACTAATTCTCGGTATTTACAATTCGAACAATCACAAGTCGCATTTTCCATTTTAGAATGATTATTTTTTTGTAAAATTAAAACTTTATCTTTACAGTATAAAATTTATTCAACTATGATTCCGTATATCTTTTTTGCACCGATACAAGGAATAACCAATTCTGAATTTATAAATACTTATGATACATTTTTCGGCGAGGATATTTATAAATATTTTACCCCTTTTATGAGAATGGAGTCTTATGAAAATAAGATCCGAAAAAAAGACTTGAAAAATATCCATACCATTAATATTAATATAAAGCAAAAAGTTATACCACAAATTGTTTCTAATAATTATGATGATTTAGTAAATTTTGCTTCTCAACTTTCAGAAGAAGGATTTAATGAAATAAATTTGAATTTAGGCTGTCCTTTTCCTATGCTTGTGAAAAGAAAATTAGGCGGAGGATTATTAGGTGACCTAAATTTAATTACTGCGTTATTAGATCAATTTTTCTCCAGCTCAGCATCTACAGTAGATCTTTCCATAAAAACCCGAATTGGTTTAGAAAGTCCGGACGAGATATTCAAAATCATTGAAATATTTAACCAGTTTCCCTTAAAATACATAATCATTCATCCGCGAACAGTAATGCAACAGTACTCCGAAATCCCCTATAAAGAAATTTTTTATGAATGTATAAAAATTTCAAAGATTCCATTAATTTACAACGGAGATATCTTAACAAAAGATGACTATGATCAAATAATCAATTCATTCTCGAATAATTACGAAAGAAAAATAATGATAGGGAGAGGAATATTAAAAAATTTATTTTTGCCTGCGATCATTAACGAAAACTTTCGATTTACAAGTGGTTCTGAAATTGCTTTAAAAATTCAAAATTTTCTTTCTGAACTTTTGGAACAATATCGTCAAAGGCTTTCCGGAGATAAAAACATAATATTAAAGATGCTACAATATTGGGAATATTTTTCTGTGATGTTTAATAATAATTCCTCTAAGGTTTATAAAACTATCAAGAAATCACGTAATTTGAATCATTACATTGAAAATGTAAATAAAATATTTAAAGAATATGAATTAAAATTTTTGATGATTTAATTTTACAAAATATTATGATAATAACTATTTATCGTGATAATTTTAATTTATATAGAATAACAATTCAGAATATTTTAAATATCATAAATGAAAATTATATTTGTAAAACAAATTTTTAATAAATATGGCAAAGAATTACGAAGAATCAGTAAACAGTCTAAACATTATTGGTAATGGCACAGACATAACCGGAGACTTGAATTCAAATGGAGATATAAGAATAGACGGGAGCTTAAAAGGCAATTTAGTTACTCAAGCAAAGTTTGTATTAGGACAAACCGGTAAAATAAAAGGAGAAATAAAATGCAAAAATGCAGAAATTTCAGGAATTGTAGAAGGAATTTTAAACGTTGAAGATTTGTTGGTATTAAAAAGCACAGCTCAGATTTACGGAGATATCTTCACTGGAAAACTTTTAATTGAAGTTGGAGCTGTTTTCTCAGGTAACTGCAACATGAGCGGAAATATTAAAACAGAATAATCATTGAAAAAGCCTGATAACAATTTTAATAAATTTATAAAATATTCTTCCTTAGCCATCGAAATGGCAATTTTCATTACAGGATGTGCATTCCTTGGGAGATATATAGATAATAAAGTTGAAACATCCAAACCTTTTTTCACAATAGGATTTTCGCTTTTTGCAGTTATTGGTTCGGTTTATCTTATTATAAAACGTTTGCTTGATGATAATAAGTAAAAGAAATTTTAGATTTTTCACATATTACACAATTATAGGGTTATTTCTATTTATTTTACATTATTTTTTAATAAGATTTTTCCCGCAAATTTTTTATCCTGTAAAAATTTTAGAATCTCATATATTCATATATTTAATTACACTAATTTTCTTGATAAGTTCAAAAATTATTACCAGGAAAGTAAGGAAAGAACTTGTTGGATACGTTTTTCTTGCCTCAGGATTATTAAAAATGTTCATATGTGTGTTTTACTTGTTCCCTATAATACGTTCGTCATTTGATTTTAGAAAAGTGTATATAATACAATTTTTTGTGATATATTTCATTTATTTGTTTTTAGAAATTTTTTATTTTGCTTCCGAAAATAAAATGAAAGATTAGTAAAAATTTTTATTGTTTTTTATTATATAAAATTAAATTTGTAGCAGAATAAAACATTAAATATGATTCGATTTTTTGCTTTAATAGCAGCGGGAGTCTTTTTAGCAATAAACCTTTATGCAGGAGGTCAATCAAATGCTTCCCATGATCAAGAAGAAAAAGATTTCAATGTCAACGAATTAATAATGCATCACATCAAAGATGCCCATGAATGGCATATACTCGATTATAAAAAATCTGACGGAACAATAAAATCTTTTTCCATTCCTTTACCAATCATTGTATATTACAAAGGACAATTAGATGTTTTCCTTTCATCGGAATTTGAGCACGGGCACAAAATTGTAACAAAAGGAAATAACAGTTATATCCTGCATCACGAAAAGATTTACATTGCTGATCCTGAATCAGAAAATGGATTAAGAATTGAAGAAAAAGAAAACGAACACGTAATTTTAAACGAAAAACCCTTGGATTTTTCCATAACGAAAAATGTTTTGGCCATGTTTATCGTGGCAATTTTGATGATTTTGATTTTTACAAAAGTTGCCCGTTCATATCAAAAAAATCCCGGTCGTCCACACGGATTACAAGCATTTTTGGAGCCTTTGATTGTTTTCGTACGTGATGATATAGCCTACCCTAATTTAGGGAGTAAAGCAAATAGATTTTTACCTTACTTGTTAACGGTTTTCTTTTTTATCCTAATTAACAATCTTTTAGGTATTGTTCCATTCTTTCCGGGCGGAGCTAATGTAACCGGAAACATTGCAGTTACAATGACTCTTGCAACATTTACATTTTTAGCGATAAATCTTAACGGAAACAAACATTATTGGCAACATAATTTTTGGATGCCGGGAGTACCAGTATTTGTCAGACCTATCTTGGCTGTTGTTGAGATAATGGGGATGTTTGTGAAACCTATTGCTCTTACAATCCGTCTTTTTGCAAATATTACCGCAGGTCATATTATAATTTTAAGTTTAGTTTCTTTAATCTTTATCTTCAAATCATTAACGATATCTCCAGTGTCGGTAATATTTGTATTGTTTATGAATTGTATGGAATTATTGGTTGCATTTTTACAAGCATATATTTTCACAATTTTATCGGCATTGTTTATAGGTATTGCAGTTGAGGACCACGAACATCACGAATCTCACGAACATGTATCGCATTAGTATTAAAATATTTTTTATGTTTAACTTTAACAAATTAGTATTATGGTAGGAATTCCGGCAATTGGTGCTGCATTAGCAGTTATTGGAGCCAGCTACGGCATTGGCAAAATTGGTAGTTCTGCAATGGACGCAATCGCAAGACAACCCGAAGCAGCGAAAAATGTTCAAACAGCGATGATTATTGCGGCTGCTTTAGTTGAAGGTGTTGCTCTTTTTGGCGTTGTAGTAGCTTTACTACAGTAAAATTACAGGTTTCTGTTGCGATTGGCAACAGAAACCTTTTATGGTAAACTTAAAATTTAACAATATGGATCTTGTTACACCGGGTATAGGACTAATTTTTTGGACAGGAATTATATTTCTGACCTTATTGTTCATTTTAACCAAAGTTGCATGGAAACCAATAAACAAAATGATTGAAAATCGCAACCAAAGCATTGAAGATGCTTTAAAAATGGCAGAAAAAGCCAGAGAAGAAATGAAACAATTACAAGCCGAAAATGAAAAGATTCTTTCCGATGCTCGTGCCGAAAGAGATAAAATGCTAAAAGAAGCCAGAGACATGAAAGAGCAAATTGTGGCTCAGGCTAAAGAAGAAGCTGTAAAAGAAATGGAAAGAATTCGCAAAAATGTCGGCATGGAAATCGAAGCCCAAAAAGCTGCTGCAATCGAAGAAATGAAAAACACAATTGTTGATTTGTCAATAGAAGTTGCTAAAAAAGTTATCAGAAAAGAGCTTAAATCCGACAACGAACATCAACAATTAGTGGAAAGCATGTTAAAAGACATTAAATTTAACTAAAATGAATAAAGGCAAAATTGCTGTAAGATATTCTAAAGCTTTGTTTGAACTTGCTTTGGAAAAAAATGTTGTTGATGAAATTTATAATGATCTGATATTTATTACCGACAGCATTGGATCATATTCTAATTTTATGAATTTATTCAACAACGTAATAATAACAAAAGAAGAAAAATTAAAAATTTTAAGCAGAGCTTTTGAAGGAAAAATTCATGAAATTACATGGAATTTTTTGTGGTTTCTTATTGAAAAACAAAGAGACAACCAACTTTATGAAATTTTCCTGAGCTTCAAAAATTTTTACAGAAAATACAAAAACATAAAATTAGTAGTTCTCACTACAGCACATCCATTAAGTGAAAAACTAAAAAATGAAATCTCAGAAATTTTCACCAAGGGATTAAACGCAAACATTGAATTAAAAACCGAAATAAACTGTAACTTACTGGGAGGTGCTATTGTCCGAATTGATAACAAGCAGTTGGATTTAAGTGTTAGCACCCAATTAAACGAATTAAAGAAAGTTCTAAAATCAAAAGTATATACAAAAGATTTATAAAATTTTATAATTATGATAAAAGATCTCAAACCATCAGAAGTTTCGAAAATAATTAAGCAGCAACTTGAAGGACTTACTTCAAAAACTAATCTCGAAGAAGTCGGTATTGTTTTACAGGTTGGAGATGGTATTGCTCGTATTCATGGGCTGGAAAATGTTCAGGCAAACGAACTTATAGAATTTGAAAATGGGACAAAAGGTATTGTTCTCAACCTTGAAGAAGATAATGTTGGTGCAGTATTGCTTGGTTCAAGCGAAGGTCTAAAAGAAGGCAATATCGTTAAAAGGCTTCGTCGCATTGCTTCAATTATGGTCGGAGAATCAATGCTAGGCAGAGTTGTTAATACAATTGGAGAACCTGTTGACGGTAAAGGTCCTATTGACGGAGAACTCTTTGAAATGCCACTCGAAAGAATTGCCCCTGGTGTTATTTTCAGACAACCTGTAAACGAGCCTTTACAAACAGGAATAAAAGCTATTGATTCTATGATTCCTATCGGCAGAGGACAAAGAGAGCTTATTATCGGAGATCGTCAAACCGGAAAAACGTCAATAGCTATTGATACTATTATCAATCAAAGACAAAACTACGAAAAAGGACAACCGGTTTATTGTATTTACGTTGCTATTGGTCAAAAAGGTTCCACTGTTGCTAATATTGCAAAAACATTAGAAGATAATGGGGCAATGCCATATACAATTATCGTTACGGCATCTGCATCTGATCCTGCAGCAATGCAATTCTATGCACCTTATGCAGGTTGTGCAATTGGAGAATACTTTCGAGACACCGGACGTCCCGCTCTCATAATTTATGATGACTTATCAAAACAAGCTGTGGCTTATCGTGAAGTTTCATTATTACTCAGAAGACCTCCAGGACGCGAAGCATATCCGGGCGATGTTTTCTATTTACATTCAAGATTGCTGGAACGTGCTGCTAAAATAATTCAATCAGATGAAATTGCAGCAAAAATGAACAACTTACCCGATTGTTTAAAAGGTAGAGTTAAAGGAGGAGGGTCTCTTACTGCTCTTCCAATAATTGAAACTCAGGCCGGAGATGTTTCAGCTTATATCCCTACCAATGTAATTTCCATTACAGATGGGCAGATTTTCTTGGAATCTTCATTATTTAATTCTGGAATTCGACCTGCAATAAATGTTGGAATTTCAGTTTCTCGCGTTGGTGGTAATGCGCAAATTAAATGTATGAAAAAGATTGCAGGAACGTTGAAGATTGACCAAGCTCAATTCAGAGAATTGGAAGCTTTCGCGAAATTCGGGTCAGATCTTGATGCTGCTACTCTAGCTATTATTGATAAAGGAAGAAAAAACGTTGAAATACTTAAGCAAGAAGAAAGAGCTCCTGTAGCTGTAGAAAATCAGGCAGCAATAATTTTCTGCGGAACAAATTACTTGCTTAAAAATGTTCCTATCGAAAAGATTCATGATTTCGAAGAAGAATATATCAGTTTCCTGAATCTAAACCATAAAGATATCATGAAACGTCTTGCAAAAGGTGATTATGATGACGAAATAATTACTGTTCTGACAAATGTTGCTAATGAACTAACAAAAAAATACAACAATTAGTGTAATTATGGCAGGTCTTAAGGAAATACGAAATAGAATTGCTTCCGTTAAATCTACCCGACAAATAACATCGGCAATGAAAATGGTTTCGGCAGCAAAATTAAAGAAATCACAAGATAGGATTACTCAAATAAAACCATACGCCGCCAAACTTGTTGATGTTTTAATTGAAGTTAGCTCCTCACTTGACAAAGAACACAAAGGCATTTTCAACGAAGAAAGAAATCAAGAAAATGTTCTTATCGTGCTTATGGCATCAAATAGAGGACTTTGCGGTGCGTTTAACTCAAATATTTGTAAAGCAGCTATATCTCATGTTCAAAACAACTACCCCGAACAAGCAAAAAGCAATAAAGTAAAATTTTTAACTATTGGAAAAAAAGCAGGAGAATTTATTAGAAAACAAAATTTCGAAATAATCAAATCTGCTGATTATATTTATGACAATTCGAATTTTGAGTCAGTTGCAAAAATTTCTGAATATCTGATGCAGCTTTTTGCAGATAAAGTGTTTGACAGAATTGATCTTGTGTATAACAGTTTCAAAAATGCTGCCTTGCAAATTCAAACAATTGAACAATTCTTGCCGATGACTGTCAACAGAAATGAAAGAACTAATCCTTCTGAATATATTTTTGAACCAAATCTTAATGAAATTCTCGAAGAGGTAATACCCAAAGCATTAAAAATACAATTCTTTAAAGCTATTCTTGACACAAGTGCCGCAGAACACGGAGCCAGAATGACAGCTATGCATCAAGCTACTGATAACGCCACAAATATGATTCATGAGCTTACTCTTGAATACAATAAAGCTCGTCAAGCTGCTATTACCAAGGAAATTTTGGAAATTGTCAGCGGTGCAGAAGCTCTTAAATCTCGTTAATTTTTCGCAACAATTAATATTGTTTTGTTCAATATCATTTAAACAAAATTATGCATTATAAAATACGAAATTTGTTACAAAGTCAACAACTGAGTATTCTGAGGCATGAAAAAAACACTTACTTCGGCTCTTTAAAGTGGGGGAGCCTAAATGAAGACTCCTGCTAATCAAAAGCTCTTTAGATGCCTAATGCTTGATACGGGTTTAATAAGGAATAGCAAAATCTTCAATGAAATATAAATTGCTGGTTTTCCAATAACGTTTTATTGGGTTTTCATATGCTATTGAAGTTTTTAAATTCAAAAAGTCCCTGTAAACAAACTCCAATCCAGTAAACTTTCTCCATACAAACTTTTGATTTATATTCTCCCGACTTAATGCATCAAAAATGCCTTGCCTCGTATATACAAAGTAATCCCCGTAAAATTGCAAATATTTTGTCGAAACTCCATTCATACCAAGGTTTAACCAAGTTTTCAATCTTGATAACTGATTCTTGAATGTTTTTATCGTATCTGATGTTTTCATAAATACTTTTGTCCTTCTGAATTTTTCTTTTAAAACAGTAATGATTATTTCCGGCGTAAGACTTCCTACTGTTGCTATCTTTGCATCATATTTAAAATAATCATATACTGTCATCAATTTTGTTTTGTACTTCTCTTTATTCATTATTACATTACTCCTGCTGTTACCAGAAATAGAAACTCCTCGCCTTCCCTTCTGATTGAACAAAAACCACAAATCATAACAAATCACTTCTCTACCATAACCCTCAACTCTTGGCGGTACTGATGCCAATATCTTATGTCGCCAATCAAAGGC
>LUZK01000132.1 GCA_001603595.1 Bacteroidales bacterium Bact_19 | reverse complement strand
TCAAAACCCTGTGTGGTTGATTGGAAATTTAACTTGAATATTGGTGATAAAATTCCTGTTATTACAAATAGTTTGGATAGATATGGCTATTTTATAATTAAAGAAAAAACAAGAGAAGAATTGTTGTATGTTAAAAATGAAATTTTAAAAGAATTAAATTTCGAAATATTATAACAAATAAAAAATGGAAAAAATCGCCATAGTAGGGTCAGGAGAAATGGCACTTCATATAGCCTTTTATATTGAACAGCAAAATAAAACTGAAGTTGTCGGTTTTTATGATGATTTTAAAGGTTTTGGAGAAAATGTTGGTAAATACAAAGTAATTGGTAATACGAATCAAATTATTTCTGACTTTAAAAATAAAAAATTTGAAAAGCTTTTAATAGCTGTTGGTTATACAAGATTTAATTACAGGAAAAATATTTATGAAAAATTTAAAGACACCATTCCTTTTTCTTTGTATATCCATGAAAGTTGTTATATTGCACCAGACGTAAAAATAGGTAAAGGCTGTGTCATTTTCCCTGGGTGTGTAATTGATAAAAATGTAGTATTAGAGGACAATATTTTTATTCATATTGGATGTAGAATTTCTCACGATACAATTCTCGAGAAACACTCATATTTTGCCCCTAATGTCTCAATTGCCGGACATGTAAGAATTGGAGAAATGTGTAATATAGGGATTGGAACAATTGTATCGGATAGAATTACCATATGCAATAACGTTCAAACGGGAGCTGGAGCAGTTGTTGTTAAAAATATATCAGAAAGTGGTGTTTATATTGGTATACCCGCACAAAAAATAAAATGATGATTATATGATTAATTTTAATAACATTATTAAAGAACCTTTAACTATTTTTGAAGCATTAAAAAAAATGGATAACATAAAACGAAAAATTTTATTTTTTACAGATGAAAATAATAATTTTTTGGGGCTAATTAGTTTAGGTGATATTCAGAGGTCTATAATAAAGAATTTTCCATTAGATACACCTGTAAAAAATATTTTTAGAAAAAAAGAACATATAACTTTTGCAACTTCTCACCAAAGTTTTGAGGATATTAAAAATATTATGATTCAAAACAGGGTTGAGGCTATGCCTGTTTTAAATGATGATGGCATTCTAGAAAAAATAATTTTCTGGGAAGATATTATACCGGAGAAAGAATTAAAAAATTTTAATAAACTAAATCTACCAGTTGTTATTATGGCAGGAGGTTTTGGAACTCGTTTGAAACCATTGACAAATGTAATTCCAAAAGCACTTATACCCTTAGGAGGAAAAACTATTTTAGAAGAAATAATGGATAACTTTTTAAAGTTTTCTTGTGATAAGTTTTATATTTCTGTAAATTATAAATCAGATTTAATTCAATATTATTTCAATACACAAACCAAGGCTAAATACGATATATATTTTTTTAAGGAACTGAATCCATTGGGCACTGCTGGTGGCTTGAGCTTGTTAAAAGGAGTTATTGACAAAACTTTTTTTGTATCAAATTGTGATATTTTAATAAAAGATGATTATTCTAAGATTTATGATTATCACAAAGATAATAAAAATGAATTGACTATTGTTGCTGCTCTTAAATCTTTTAAAATACCCTATGGAACAATATCTGCAGGAGAAAATGGAATTCTTCAAAGTATTGATGAAAAACCTGAAATTACTTTTAAAATTAACACAGGGTTATACATTTTAGAACCTCATTTAATAGACGAAATTCCTTATAAAAAATTTTTTCATATTACAGAACTCATAAATAAATTAAATAATGAAAAAAGAAGAGTAGGGGTATTTCCGATTAGTGAGGGTGCCTGGTTAGATATTGGTAATTGGAAAGAATATTTAGAACAAATAAAATTTTAAAAATGGAAAATAAAAAACTAAATATTCTTACACCTATACCTTTTTGGCATCCGGGTACTTATGAGATGATCAAGTATTTAAAAGAAAATGATTTCGATGTTGTTGCACTTGATATTTGGAGTTTTAGATACTTCGACGAGAATGGAAAGATTATCAATTTAATACCCGAATTTTTGCCCAAAAAAATAATTAGAATTTATAGAAAATTATTTAGAAATAAAATAATAAAAACTTATATTAAAAATGATCAAATGGTCGATATACAATGGTGTGGTCATTATTATTCAAAATATATAAAAAGGATAAAAAAAAATTCTAAGCGTGTCTACGCTACTCTGTTCGGCTCAGATATGTACAGGTCATCTTTTAGTCAGCGCAGAATTCAAAAAAAGATTTTTGATTTTGCTGATTTTATTGTCATCGGACCAAATATGAAACAAGATTTTTTAAATTTTTACGGCAATTACGAATCAAAAATCCTTTTTGCTCAATATGGCTCGCTTAGATTGGATTACATTTTTTCGAATTTTAATTCTTTCAATCCAAAAGAAATCAAGAGAAAATATAAAATTCCTGAAAGTAATATTGTTATTACAATAGGATATAATTCTATTCCCCAACAGCAGCATAACTTGATTCTTGATGTAATAGAGAAATTGGATATTGAAATTAAGAAAAATTTATTCTTAATACTTCCACTTACCTATGGGTTAAGTAAAACAGACTTGTATTATAAGAATCTTATCGATAGAATCAGGAATTTTGGAATTAATAATCTTGTTATAGAAGAACGAGTGAATGATTATGAATTGGCAGAGATTCGATTTGTGTCCGATATTACAATAAATATGCAGACAACTGACGCTTTGGCAAATTCCATTAAAGAGGCTATTGCTGCTCAAAATATTTTGATTGTTGGAGACTGGCTTCCTTATGATATATATGAGAAATTAGGGATTTTTCTTATCAGAACAAATTTTGAAAAACTTGGTCAAGATCTAAAAAAATGCATTGATAATTTGTTCTACTTTAAACAACTAACTACTAAAAATACTGAAAAAATTACGAATTTTGCATCTTGGAATGTTTTGATTAAACAGTTTATTAGTAATTATAATATTAATTTATGAAAGGAATTGATAATAAAATAAATCTTGGTGTTGGGAATATTTCTACCGATTCAATACTTGGTCCATATTATCAGGATATTTCCCCTGCCATTATTCATATAAAAAAAGGCATATTTGCAAAATTGGATGAAAGTAACATCCCGTACTTACCTAAAGGTAATAACAAAAGAAATTATCCGCCTGTTTTAATCATTCAATATGCATTAATGAATATTGACCTTTACCATGCAACAAATGATCATGCATATTTACTAGATGTTAAAACATGTTTAAATTATTTAGATTTAAAATTAGAAACTTTTTACGATAGCCTGGTGTGGCGTAGTGAAGCCCAAGAGGTATATAATATTTCTGATGGATGGATATCGGGAATGTATCAAGGACAAGGCATTTCGTTATATTTAAGAGCATTCCAGATTTTTAATGAAAAAAAATATTTGGAAACAGCAAAAAAAATATTTAAATCCTTTGATTATAATTATGAACAAGGTGGATTTAAACGTTATGATGAAAATAACTGTATTTGGTTTGAAGAGTTTCCTTCCAGTAAACCATCATTTGTTCTTAATGGATTTATTTATGCTATTCTTGGAATATTTGATTATTACAGAGTAACTAAAGATGAAAAAGCTAAAAACTTATGGGATGAATGCGTAATTACTCTTGAAAAAAATCTTCATAAATATGATACTTGGTATTGGTCTATATACGATCAATTAAAAAAAGAATTGGTTAGTTATTATTACATGAAAAATGTGCATATTCCTTTAATGAAAATTATGTATGCTCTAACAGGCAAAAGTATTTTTGATTTTTATGCTCGAAAATGGGAAAAGAATCTAAATAATCCTTTGAATGTTTTAATAACAAACATAATGTATAGAATTAAACATAGAATATAAAATTTATTTATTAAAATGAAAGCAAGAGATTTCTTAAAACAACAATTAGAAAAGGAAGTATTAATGTATTATAAAAGGGTTATAGACCTAGATAAAAAGGTATTTGATGAAATCTTAAACAGATGGAGTAATGATAAGGAATTTACAGAATCTCACAGGTATGATTTATTAAATTATTTGATTCCTGATCTAAAAAGTAAACGTATATTAGATATGGCTTCTGGATGTGGAAGTTTTGTCATACAAGGTTTATTGTTAGGATATGATATTTACGGAATTGAACCTGAAGTGTGGAAAAATGAATTGGTTGATATTAAGTTTGCAGAGAATAACTATCCAAGCGAATGGAGATCTAAGTTTTTAAAAGCTTATGGTGAAAAACTACCATTTGAAGATGATTATTTTGATATTATTGACAGTTGGCAAACTATAGAGCATGTTGATAATGAGGAAAAATGTATTAAAGAGTTCCATAGAGTACTAAAAAAAGGAGGATGCGTTATTTTAAGAGGACCAAATTATTTTTGCTTTAATGAAGGTCATTACAGAATGTTTTGGTTTCCAATGTTAAATCCTAATACTAAGTTTGCTGAATGGTATGTAAAGATTCGAAACAGACCCTTGGAGGGATTAAAAACTTTTCATCCTGTTAATCCGATTAAAATAAAAAAATATGCTAGAAAATCTGGATTTGAAGTTAAAAATATTAAAAGAATAATCATTTATAATTCTGCAAAAAGAAAATTTTCATTGTTAAAAAAGAAACCTTTTTTCTTTTTATTACCAATAATTTATCTGAGTTGGGATTTTATTTTTTGGATTAAAAATTTTGGATTAGGACAACGTACTATTAGCTATCTTTTAATCAAGAAATAAATTATTAGATGGGTAAAACTAAAGAATTTATTGTTGAAACTCTTATTTATGGATTTGGTAATGTCTTTTCCAGATTTTTTGCATTCTTACTTATTCCCTTATATACAAAATATTTAGGCAAAATAGATTATTCCAATTTAATTATGTTGCAATCTACTTTTTCTATTCTTTCTATTTTTACAGCTTTAAATGCAGGTGTATTTTATTACTATTATGAATATGAAAATTTAAAGTATAGAAAAATTGTTTTAACAAGTTGGTTTTATTATCAAATTTTAATGGTTTCTATATTGATTTTTTCAGTTTTAGTGTTTTCTGATTTTTTTTCAAATCTATTTATCATTACTTCAGATAATGTCGAACAAATTAGATTGAGTTTAATCATAATTTCATTACAACTTATTCCATATATTTTTAATAATACTAATATTAACTATTTTAGAATAGAACGCAATCCCCAAAAAGTAGTAAAAATTGTTTTATTAGAGGCATTGCTTATTTTAGTTTTTGTTTTCATTTCGTTGCAGATATTAAGATTTGGTATTATTGGGGTTGTATCGAGTCAATTATTGGCAAGAATTGTGGTAAGTTTAGTCTTTATTGAAAAATCTATTTTTTATCTCAATATAAAATATTTTTCAAGAAAACTTTTACAAAACCTGATAAAATATGCTTGGCCTTTTGTTCTTTCATCTCTTTTTTCATGGATAATTTTAAGCACAGATAAATTTATTGGTGCTCAGCTTTTGAAACAAAAAACTGATGTGGCATTATTGGCATTGGCCGGGCAATTAGTTTTGCCTGTTTCTATTCTGGCCGATATGATTAGAATGGCCATTGGTCCATTTACGATGTCAATAAGGAAAGATACTGATGCAGAAAAAAGTTACCAACAAATTTTTGATTTAACAATTTTTTCTTCTTCAATTGTAATAGTAGGTATAGTAATGCTTACTCCTATTTTAACAATTATTCTGGCAGATCGTTCTTATTTGAACGTTTTAAATATCGTACCACTCATGGCTTTTGCGAATATTTTTGCTTTAGCTGCTAGTCAATTTAGTATTTATTTTAGCTTAGTTAAAAAAACAGTTTACATTTTATGGGGTACTGTTATTGCCGGGATCACTGGCTTTGTTTTAAATATTATCTTCATGCCTTTACTTGGATATTTAACTGTAGGTTTCTCGCAAATTTTATCATACTTATTTATGGCAATTTTTCTGTATTTTTGTGGAATAAACCTTGCAAATCTAAAACTTAAGCTGAGAAATAATACTGTTTTAATTTTAGAATTGATCTTATTTATTATTTTAATATTTATAATTAACATTATTAAAAGTAATTTATCTTTCTTATATTACTCATTATTAGGATTTGTTTTTATCATAATTTTGACTTATAGTTTTATTAAAACACAAAAATTAAATATTAGATTTTTGTTTGATAAAATGTGTATAAGATTAAAAAAAGAATAACTGAAAAATTTTAAAATATAAAAACAATTTAGAAATTTTGATAATATAGTATGTGTTTCCTAAATATTTTAATTTTATTTGAAACCCGAATAATTAAATTAATAAAATGAAAAAACTGCTTATCCTCGCATACGACTTTCCACCTTATGTTTCAGTAGGAGGATTACGTCCTTACTCTTGGTACAAATATATGCACGAGTTTGGAATATTTCCTGTAGTTGTAACACGTCAATGGTCAAACAAATACGGAAACCATTTGGATTACATAGCTCCCGGAGAATCCAATGATGTAATTATCGAAGAATCTGAAAAAGGAATAATTATAAGAGCACCATACAAACCCACGTTAGCCAATCGTTTGATGTTAAGATACGGTGAAAATCGTTTTAAATTCCTGCGAAAAATAATCACCGGTTGGTACGAATTTGTTCAATGGTTCCTGCCTGTTGGTACAAAATATTCTATATACAAAGCAGCTAAAGAATATTTAAAATCCAATAAAGTTGATTGTATAATTGCAACCGGAGAACCGTTTATTTTATTTAAATATGCTTTAAAGTTGGGAAAAAAAACTAAAATACCGATAATCATAGATTATAGAGACCTCTGGTCTTACAGTTTATCTAGAAATAAAAATATATTTTTTAAAAACTTAAACATAAGATTTGAATTGAGGATATTAAAATCCTGTTTATTAGTCAGTGCTGTATCAGAGTTTTTATTAGAAAAAATTAAAGATGTTTATAAAATAAACAATAGCATTGTTATTACTAATGGTTACGATGAAGAATTGTTAACAGATCATAAAAATATTGTTATTACAGATCCTTCAAAATTAATATTAACATTTGTTGGATCTATTTATGCATGGCATCCTTTAAGATCTGTTCTTTCTGTTTTAAAAGAATTTAAAGTTTTTTGTGAAAGTTTAGATATAAAATTTGAGTTACATTTTTATGGAACAAACAAAAATAAAGAAATTGTAGAATATTGTTCAGACAATATTTTAGTCTTAAATGAAAATATTTATTTACATTCGAAACTAAAAAATGATATTCTTTTCAAAGAAATGTTAAAAACGGATCTTTTACTTCTATTTAATGATTTTTTAATTTCTGGTACTAAAATTTATGATTATTTAGCAACTAAAAAGAAAATAATTTTATGTTATGACTCAGATAGGTTTGGAGATATTATGTCCGGACCTTATGGAAATAAAGTAGGTATTGAAGAATATGCAAATCTGCAAAAAAATATTATTTTAGAAACAACATCTGGTATTATCGTAACCGATCCGGAAGATTTATTTAAAAATTTAAAAGCACTATTGAAAGAAAAAATAGAAAATGGAGTTATAAAATCTGAAACTACGAATATTGAGAAATATTCTAGACGTTATCAGACATCATTGTTAGCAAAAAAAATTTTAGGGTTAATCCAATGAAAAAGAATAAGAATAATCCTGTTATTATTCTCGGAGGTGGAATAAATGCACTGGGAATTATTAGAAGTTTCGAGAGAACTAACATTCCTGTCGTTGCAATGAGTTGGTACAAAGATTTTGGGATGAAATCTCGTTTTTGTAAGGCTGTAATTTGTCCACATCCATTAAATAAAGAAAATTTTATCGACTTTCTGATACAATATTCTCAAAAATTAAGTCAGAAACCTGTTTTATTTGTAACTACCGATTTGTTTTTAATGACTATTATAGAATACAAGATGATCCTTGACGACTATTATCATATTCCGTTTTGTGGAAGAGAAACTCTTGAGCCGCTTTTAAAAAAGGAGTTTTTGTACCCTATCGTCAACTCATTAAATATACCTTCTCCAAAAACATTTATTCTGAAAGATCACAGTGATTTTGAAAAGATAAAAAACAACATTGATTTTCCTGTGATAATAAAGCCATCCGTGAATATAAATTTCTCAAAACTTTTAGGTAGCAAGGCATTTATTGTTAGTAGTGATGAAAGTTTATCGAATTTATTTTTTAAAATAAGGAATAAAGATTTATATGCTGAAACAATTGTTTTACAAGAGTATATTCCGGGAGATACAAAAGATTTATACACAATCACAAGTTATTCCAATCAATGCAACGAAATAGTCGGATATTCCATAGGACATAAAATACGACAATACCCTCCTCAAACAGGCACAATTATTTCGGGTAAAGTAACGCATGTGGAGGATATTTTACAACAAGCCGAAAAGTTTATTAAAGTAACTAAATTTTATGGATTGTCGAATATAGAATTTAAGTTTGACAATAGGGATGGAAAATATAAATTAATGGAAATAAATCCTCGTCTTGGAGTATGGAATTTATCTGCATTAAGTTGTGGCGTTAATTTGCCATTGATTGCTTACATGGATGTTTTAGGTAAACCAACGATCAAAACTTTTAATAAGGAAAAGGAAGTCATCTGGTTAATTACTCCTGTAGATTTTTATTTATCATTATGGGGGTATAAGAAAAAGGGATACAATGAATTTTCAATGAATTTTAAGCAATGGCTGAATTCAATAAATGGTCATAAAATTGATGCTTGTTTTAAATGGGACGATCCATTGCCTTTTATATTTGGGTTTTTTAAAAAATTTTCATAATGAATAAAAGGATTTATGTTTTTTGCTTTCATAGAATATCAGATGAAAAATCACCTGCTTATCCTCCAATGAAAGTCAAAATATTTGAAAGGATTTGTAATTATATAAGTAAACACTTTTATATAATTCCAATTACCGAAATCAATAAAGTTCACAATTCAAACAAAAAGCTTGCTGTATTTACTTTTGATGACGGATACTACGATTTTTATGAAAATGCATTGCCAATATTGGTTAAATATAAAATTCCGGCTGTTCAAAATATTATTACAAGTTGTGCCGAAAATAGGATCTCATTCTGGACTCAAAAATTAAACAATTGTCTCGAAGAATATTTCTACAGAAATTTAACTGTCGAAATACAGGAAATCGGGATTAAAAAACAAATTCGTTCAGAAAAAGATTTAGAAAAAACTGCATTATCAATTTATTTAAGATTATTAGAAAACGATTTGAAAGATTTAATCGTTAAAAATCTTTGTGAAAAATTACCTGAACAAATCAATCAAACAAAAATGATGAAATGGAATGAAATTGAAGAATGTATTAAATACAATATTACTATAGGTTCCCATACTCATACTCATGTTAATCTAAATACTTTAGATTTAAATTTGATAGAGAATGAATTAAAAATTTCAAAAAATATAATTGAAACAAGATTAAAAAATTATAATTGCGAAGTTGTTGCATTTCCTAATGGTCAGTACAATAATTTTACAATGGAAATTGCCCGAAAATATGGATACCGTTATTTACTATCTACTGAGGGAAAAAGTTTACCTAGCAATGATATTTACACAATAATACCAAGATTTAGCTTGTATGGCAATAACCCTCTAAAAAATTATTTAAAACTTAAAGTTATTGAGTTAATTAAATAGATTTTTTATTGTAAATTTTAAGCTATTTTTGAAGTTAAAATTAAAATAAGATTATTAAATGAATAACAAAGAAATATACGTTACTCGTCCGTTTCTACCTCCTTTAGATGAATTTAATGAATATTTAAAAGAAATATGGAATAATGGCATTTTAACAAATAACGGCCCATTACATCAGAGATTAGAGCAAGAATTAGCTGATTATCTTGGTGTCAAACATATTTCATTATTTTCAAATGGAACTTTAGCTCTTTTAACAGCATTGCAGACATTGCGAATAACCGGAGAAGTAATTACAACACCTTACAGTTTTGTTGCAACAACACATGCTCTTTGGTGGAATAATATTAAACCTGTATTTGTTGACATTGAACCGGAAACTTGCAATTTAAATCCCCAAAAAATTGAAGCCGCAATAACTCCAAAAACAACAGCAATTTTACCTGTGCATGTTTATGGTTATCCTTGCAATGTGAAAGAAATACAGAAAATTGCCGATAGTTTTGGATTAAGAGTTATTTATGATGCAGCACATGCTTTTGGAGTAAAACTAAACGAAAAAAATATTGTAGAATTTGGAGATTTAAGCGTTCTGAGTTTTCATGCCACAAAAGTTTTTAATACTTTTGAAGGAGGGGCTATTATATGTCATGATGAAGCTACAAAAAAAAGAATAGATCATCTTAAAAATTTTGGCTTCGAAAATGAAATAACCGTTGTATCGCCTGGAATCAATGCAAAAATGAATGAAGTACAAGCTGCAATGGGCTTATTGCAATTAAAATATATCGAAGATATTATAGAAAAACGAAAAATTTTATCAAATTTGTATAAGAAATATTTGAAAAATATTTCAGGAATTAGATTTCTAGAAGATTTAAAAGGAGTAAAACATAATTATTCATATTTCCCTATTTTTGTTAATGAAAAACAATATGGGATATCACGTAATGAATTATTTGAAAAATTGAAAAAAGAAAAAATTTTTGCTAGAAGATATTTTTATCCGCTAATAAGCCAATTCCCAATTTATAGAAATTTTGATTCAGCTGAACAGGGAACACTTGAGGTTGCAGAAAAAATTACAGATCAAGTAATCTGTTTACCTATTTACCCGGATTTAGAACCATATATTGTTGAAAAAATTTGTAATATTATAAAAATTAATAGTAAGTCATGAATTCATTTTACAATAAAGAAGAACTTTTATCTCTTGGTTTAAAAACCTTCGGTGATAATGTGCTTATAAGTAAAAAAGCTAGTATATATTCACCTGAAGAAATTGTAGTGGGAAATAATGTAAGAATAGACGATTTTTGTATTTTATCAGGAAAAATTACCTTGGGGAACAATATACATATATCAGCCTATTGTGCTTTATACGGCAGAGGCGGTATTATTATTGACGATTATTCTGGAATTTCTGCAAGAACAACAATTTATAGTTTATCTGATGATTTCAGCGGAGATTGTTTAATTGGCGTAATGGTACCTGAAAAATTTAGAAAAGTTATTTATGCAGAAGTAAAAATAGAAAAGTATTGTCAAGTTGGTTCTCACAGTATTGTTTTACCAGGAGTAAATCTTTCAGAAGGGTGTGTTGTAGGAGCAGCATCTTTAGTTAATAAAAGTCTTGAAGAATGGACAATTTATGCGGGTGTTCCTGCAAAAAGAATAAAACAAAGAAATCGCGATGCAATTTTAAATTTAATAAAAAATTTAAAGTAAATAATGATAAAAATTCTTTACTATGACATATATTATTGATGTTTCAATTATAATTCCGGTATATTATAATGAGTTAAGCATAGAATCTACTTTTAATTTGATAAAAACTGAAGTTATAACAAAATATTCAGAAAAGAAATTCGAAATAATCATGATAGATGACGGATCAAAAGACAACAGTTTTTATGTAATGCAAAAAATCTTTGATTTAAATCCTAATTTGGTACGATTAGTAAAATTTACTCGGAATTTTGGACAAGTTCCTGCTATATATTGTGGTTATCAAATTGCTAGAGGAAAATACATCACGACAATATCTGCAGATTTGCAAGATCCTCCGTCATTAATTTGCGACATGATTAATATTCTTGAAACTACGGATTTTGATATAGTTTGCTGTAATAGAATAGATAGAGAAGAAGGATTCGTAAGGAAATTGACTTCGAGATTATTTTATTATTTAATAAAAAAATTGAGTTTTAAAAATATGCCTTTAGGAGGATTTGATTTTGTTAGTATTAGTTCAAGAGTAAGGGATGTTCTTTTGCGAAATAAAGAATCTAATCCTTTCTGGCAAGGACAAATTTTATGGACAGGATTTAAAATTCATTTTATTCCTTACGTCCGACAAAAACGTGAACATGGAAAATCTAAATGGACTTTTTCAAAAAAATTAAAATATTTGATTGATGGTGTCTTAAGTTATTCTTATTTTCCAATCAGATTTATTTCATTTTGTGGCTTATTAACTTTTCTCATAGGCATAATTTATTCAATTATAATTATTATTCAATATCTTTTAGGAAATTATCCATTTCAAGGTTGGACTCCTATAATGATTTTAATTTTGCTGATAGGTGGTTTACAATTATTTATGCTGGGAATTATAGGAGAATATTTATGGAGAACTCTTGATCAGACAAGGCAAAGAGAACTTTTTATAATAGATGTTATAGTTGAAAAAAATAGTAAATAAAGGTTAATATGGTAGTTAGCTATTATTTGATAATAATTAGTTCATTATTTTTCTTTTATGTAATTGGGAAAATAATTAGTAGCTTGTTTTTATCATCATCTAATGAATCTAATTATTATTACAGGGCTTTTGTTTCGTTAATAATAGGACTTTTTTCTGTTATTACCGTTTTTGCAATTTTAAAAACAAGATTTAATACTGTATTGATAGTTTTATTGTTATTAGGTATATTATATTTTATTTTAAATAAAAATAAAATAGTTTTACCTTTAAATCTTAAACTGAATTTTAAGGAAGAATTAATAATTTCATTTTTAATAATAGGTTTTAGTCTATTATATTATGTTATAATTGGTAATTTATTCTTTGAAGCCCCTTATAACCGAATTCCTTTTTGTGACAATTATTATTATGCAAGATTATCGTATTTTCTAAATGATTCCGGTGTAGAATCTTCATATTTTTATTATGATCCATTTATATCGAGAGAACGTGCAGGAGCTTTACCGTATCATTATCCAGAACTTTGGTTAACAGCAGTTTATATAAATTTTTTTAATGTTCAGCCTTTAATTTCTCATGTTATATTTGTACATATTATCCTTGCAGTAATTTTAACTATTGGAATAATAGCTCTATCAGAAGAGATTGATAAAAGAATTATCTTTAAAATATTGGGTATTCTCTCTTTGTTTTTTGGAGGAATAGTTATATTTAGCATTATTCCTCAAACTAAATTTTATATAGATTATAGGTCTATCATATTTCCAAAGTTTATAATTATTAGTTTGTTTTTTGTTTGGTTTATTTTATTGTTTTTAAAAAAATCCAGGGATTTATTTTATCCTTTATTAGCCTTGCCAATAATAAACATAACTCTCGCTCCTGTTATTTTTACATCTATTATTTTGTATCTTTTAGTTATTTCAATCATTTATAAAAATTTTGTTAATCAACTCAAACCAATTATATTAACCATTTTTTTTGCTTTGTGTATATGGATATTTTATTTTATACAAAAGAAAATAGAAATATATGGACTTCCTGTTTCAGAAATAATAAAAATAAATAAATCACAACCTCTACAAATTTTAAATGTTTTTGTTGCTAGTTTTATAATTTATTTTAGTGTTTTTATCTGGTATTTTATTCCTGGAATTTTTATTTATTATAAAAATAGAAATAGAGAATTAAAAGATACTATTTGGTATAATATATTTTTATTTGGGTTTATTATTTTATTTTCCGGTTCGTTTTTCTGGGCGATATTGAATCCCTTGCATGATTCAAATCAGTTTTATGTTTTACCGGTTTATTTTTTTTCGAATATTTTAATAAGTTTATTGTTTTTGTTATATTTAAAGAAATCATACAATTTTGGACATATTGTTAAAAAATTATTTTATTTATATTTATTATTTATCATCTTTATAAATATTTATAACATAAAGTACAATTGTGTATTTTTTAAAATGCGTGATATTAAAAGCATGTATTCAAAGGAATACATAGATAAAATTTTTGCTGTTATTAAATGTGAAGATGAAATACCTAATATAGGAACAATATATTCCAGAATTGATATTTATTATTCTTTTGATGCACAGGTCACAATTACCTATTTGCCACCTATAGATAATATGATACCTTTTCACAATAAAGTTAATTTGAATTCGCCGTATGATTTTATTTATAGGACTGATAGTTATAAAATCATTAAGAGATCTGAAAATATTATAAACAATAATCTCTTCATAAAATATCTCAAAAAAGAAAATTATAATGAAAAAAATATTGACGAATTAAGAATAAGATTTATTAAAGAAAATAACATTAAATATTTAGTATTAAAGAAAGGTTATAAACTTCCGCCAATATATGATGAAATTGTAAAAGAACAATATTATGATAATATTACAGGAGAAAATTTTGTGATTTTAAGTTATTAAAATTTTGTTTTTTTGTTAATTTATTAAATAATAATAAAATGTAATTATATAAATTTGAATATGGAAATTAAATATTATTTATTAATACTAGGTTCTTTAATTTTCTTTTATGCAATTGGGAAAATAATTAGTAGCTTGTTTTTATCATCATCTAATGAATCTAATTATTATTACAGGGCTTTTGTTTCGTTAATAATAGGACTTTTTTCTGTTATTACCGTTTTTGCAATTTTAAAAACAAGATTTAATACCGTATTTTTAGGATTGATATTTATTTTTTTTATTTACTTTTTCAAATCAAAACATACAAACTATAATAAAGAATCTTTTAGGACAAGTTTATTTTCAAACTTAGTAAAGGATTTGATTTTAATATGCATATTAAGTTTAGTTTTTTATATAATATTTGGAGCATTATTTTTTGATACTCCATATAATAGAATGGCTCATGGTGATTATTATTATTATACTCGACTAATTTACAAGATGGCAGAATATGGATATGAAAATACTATTCTGGGTTTAGATCCTTTTTATATTCACAACAAGATTGGAGCATCTCCGTATCATTATCCTGAGTTGTGGTTAAGTGTAATTTATTTTCAAATTTTTAATATACTGCCCCTGATCTCGATTTTAATAATTACACAAGTAATCATAGCCACCGTTTTATGCATAGGTATAATTGCTTTAGCCCAGGAATTTTCTAATTCTATTATTATAAAGATTTTTGGATTTTTATCTTTATTCTTTAGCGGACTTTTATTTTTTGAGCCTATTCCACAAACTTCTTCTTTTATTGATTTTGGTAATATTTATAATCCCAAATTTTCAATAATTGCATTATTCCTAATCTGGTATCTAATTCTATTTATTAGAAAATCAGATTATTTCTATTTTCCATTGTTGATTTTACCAGTTATAAACATAGCTACAGCTCCCTCAATTCTTACGGCACTGAGTTTATATTTTTTAATTAAAGCAATAACTTCGAGAAAGATAAAAATTTTTATTGCTAAGTTCCTACCCATTTTGACAGTGACAATATTTCTATCAGTTTTTTATTTATTACAACCTAAAATTCCTTCTTCTAATCTAGGCATTATTGATATAATGGATGTTAATAAACATGATCCTTTCCAAATACTAAAAACTTTTGCAGGAGGGATTCTAATTTTTTTAAGCATATATATCTGGTTTTTCCTTCCTTTTCTGGCTTATATTGTTTATGTAAAATTTTATATAAAAGAAGCTTTTGAAAGCAAATTTAAAGATATATTCTTGTTTTGGGGGATTTTGTTCTTTACAGGATTAGTAATATGGAATTTAACTAATCCCATGCATGATTCTTTGCAGTTTCATCTTTT
>LUZK01000131.1 GCA_001603595.1 Bacteroidales bacterium Bact_19 | reverse complement strand
CGTTATAGTGCATATTAAAATGAAGACACTTATCAAAGTTTTATTATTTTTGTAACATGGAATTTGGAAAAATATATAACGAGGACTGTTTGATTACAATGAAAAATATGCCTGATAACTTTGTTGATTTTGTAATCACATCACCACCTTATGATGATATCAGGAATTACAACGGTTATCAGTTTGAATTTGAAAAAATTGCAAAAGAATTATATCGAATTTTAAAGCAAGGAGGGGTAGTTATTTGGGTAGTAGCTGACGCAACCTTTGACGGTAGTGAAACAGGAACATCTTTTAAACAAGCTTTGTATTTCAAAGAAGTTGTAGGATTTCGTTTACACGATACAATGATTTATTACAAAAATAATCCAATGCCGCAGACAGGAAACAGATACCATCAACATTTTGAATATATGTTTGCTTTTTCAAAAGGAAGTCCTAAAACATTTAATCCTATAACAGAACCTACAAAATATCAAGGTCTTGCCAATATGAAAAATCGTGGAAAAAATGGTTCTCTTGATTATGAAAAAGTTGAAAGAACCAAAGAAAAAAAAGTAGGAAATGTTTTTTTCTATTCTGTTGGCGGTGGAATTTCTACAAAAGACAAAATTGCCTACAAGCATCCAGCTATTTTTCCCGAACAGCTTGTTTACGACCAAATTTACACATGGACTAACGAAAATGATTTAGTTTATGACCCATTTATGGGGAGCGGTACAACGGCAAAAGTCGCTCAACTAATGAATCGGAAATGGATTGGCTCAGAGATTTCAAAAGAATATGTAGAGATAGCCTATCAAAGGTTAAGGGAATATACCGTTAATAATTTATTTACAACAAAATAAGCATGGATTTAATTAAAAGAGGTTCTCAAACATCAAAAGACGGTTTTAAAAATGAAGAGGATATTATTAAAAAGTTCAACAATTGGAAAAAAGATAAAGATGCTCAAACTTGGTTAATTTTAATGAAATATGACCTTTCGGAAATTGAATATGTTGAAGCTGTAAAAATATCCGGTTATAAAACAGATGTTCAAGTTCAAGTAACTATAAAATTAAAAAAAGCCATTGATATAGAAAATTTACAGGTTAAATTGGTAAGTAATCTTAAAGGATTTAATCAAATAGATAAACGATGGATTGATAAATATGCTGAAATGTGGAATATGCCTACACAAGTCGTTTCAATTTTAAAGAGATATACAGGCGAAGAAAAACCTACAATCAAAAACCCAAAAGACAAAAGAAGAATGTTTGCAAATGAATTTTCTGAAGTTGAACAGAAAGTTGTTTTAAAATGGTTAAAGAAAAATCAATCATTGATTGTTTCTGATATATTGAAAGGACAAGGTAAGTTTGCGGCAGAATGGATGTTAGTAGCTCAAAAAGTTGAGAAAAATGCAAGGTGGATTTTAAAACCAATGAATTTTTGTTTGAATTATTTCGGAAATGGTAAAATTGAAATTACTAACAGAGGAAATTTTAAAATAGGAAGAATTACTATGCAAAGAAAAGGTGGTGATGGAGGCAGAAATACTGCAAATATGCTCCAATTTAAGATTAATCCAGCAGAATTATTTGAAAATGAATAAAATACGCACTATAACAAAGGCTAAAATCAAGCGGACAGGAAGTGCAAATTTGAAGGGCATTGCAACTAATAAACTTTATCGCAGGTTGACAGTGAAGTGTTCCAAAATGCCCGCCAGCTTTTAGCCTCAGCCGTTACCGGTCATGCTAAAAGACGACACTACCAACAGAACACGAACGGAAAAAGGTACAGACAAAATGCCAACGCTTCGCAAAATAAAAAGAGCTGCAACCCGACACACAAGCCAACACTTGCAGCACATTTTATTTTGCCCAACCGCACCCAAGGCTACCCACCACCAGACTTCTTGACTAGCTTGCAGACTGTTGATAAAATTTTTAAAGTTTATTGCGACCAAATCAAAAAGACTTCGTACATTTGACAATTATTGTCAAATTATATTTTTCCAATTGAAAACGACCGGAGAAATAATCAGAGAGAAAAGAGAGAAAAAAGGGTTGCTATTGCGACACGTTTCTGCTCAACTCGACATTGACACAGCTATACTCAGTAAAATTGAACGTGGAGAGAGAAAAGCCACACGAGAACAAATTACTAAGTTGGCCGACATCCTTGAGCTCGATAAAGAATCCTTGCTTATTCAATATTTAAGTGAAAAAATTCTTTACGAAATTCAAGACGAAGATTTGGGAATGCAAGCACTAAAAGTTGCTGAGAAAGCAATTAAATACAGAGCAAGTAAAAATAAATAAAATGGCAGAACTACTATCCATAAAAGAAGCCAGCCAGTGGGCAACAGAGTATTTGGGCAAAAATGTTACTACTTCTAACATTTCCTATCTTATCCAATACGGAAGGATTAGAAAAATTGGCGACAATGGAACAACTCAAGTAATCAAAGAAGAATTGATAGAATATTACAAGGGTCTAAAGAAATCAAGACAAGAAGAATGGAAAGAACAGCTTGGCGAAGATTTGAATTGGGCTCTATCATTTGAACAATACAAGGAAGCTGAAACAACAAAACATGTTCATAGACTGCATCCATACAAAGGGAAATTCATTCCTCAGTTGGTTGAATATTTCCTAGACAGCCACACCGATAAATTCAAGAAAGAAGTTTATTTTAAACCGGGCGACATCGTTTACGACCCATTTTCAGGAAGCGGAACAACTATGGTTCAAGCTTGTGAGTTAGGAATACATGCAGTTGGAAATGATGTTTCTGCCTTTAATGCAATGATTGGAAATTGTAAGGTTACCAAATATAACCTTGTTGATGTTCAAACTGAAATAGACAGAATCTCTAAAGCATTAAAATCATTTTTAGCCGACCACAAAACACTTGAATTTGAAGACAGACTTTTAAAAGAACTATATGTTTTCAACAATAAATATTTTCCAGTCCCCGAATACAAATACAAAGTAAAACACAAACAAATTGACGAAAAGACTTATGGTGAAGAAAAAGAAAAGGAATTTTTACCAATATTCAATAAACTTGTAAAAGAGTATAAAATTAAATTGCGTCAAGACAAAGAAGACTCGTTCCTTGACAAATGGTATACTCAACACATACGTGATGAAATTGAATTTGTATTTAATGAAATAAAAAAAATAAAAAATACCGACACCAAAAAAATTGTTAGTGTTATTTTAAGTCGTACTATTAGAAGCTGCAGAGCCACTACACATGCCGACTTAGCAACATTACTTGAACCTATCACAACTACCTATTATTGCAGTAAACATGGTAAAATATGTAAACCCTTATTTTCAATACTTAAATGGTGGGAAACTTACTCTAAAGATACCATAAAAAGATTAGTTCAATTTGATAAACTTAGAAAAGACACCTTTCACGTATGCCTAACGGGAGACAGCCGAAACATTGATCTTATAGAAGAACTAAGAAAAATCAATCCTGATTTTGCTAAGCTTGTAGAGAAGCAAAAAATCAAAGGAATATTTTCATCACCGCCTTATGTTGGCTTAATCGACTACCACGAGCAACACGCCTACGCATACGATTTGTTTGGATTTGAACGAAAAGACGAATTAGAAATCGGTCCTTTGTATAAGGGACAAGGAAAAGAAGCTCAGCTAAGTTATATACAAGGAATTAGTGAAGTTTTGATAAACTCTAAAAAGTTTCTGGTTGAAGATTACGATATTTTCTTAGTAGCAAATGATAAATACAATTTGTATCCAACCATTGCAGAAAATGCCGGAATGCAAATAGTGAATCAATATAAACGACCGGTATTGAACCGAACTGAAAAAGATAAGAGGGCCTATGCTGAGATAATTTTTCATCTTAAAAAATTAAAAAAATCCTAAAAGAAAGTAGAATATAATGACACAGAAATTTGACATCGGATTAAACGCAAAACTCAATGAGTTTGCAAAGAAATTTGGAATAACAAGGACAGACACAAATGATGATGAAGTTTTTGAAAATTTTGGTAATTATGTTGTTGCTTCAATACTGTTAGAAGAAGAACTCGATAAAGTGAAATCTGTATCAACAAATAAAGCACAGGGTATTGATGGTATTGTTATTATAGTAAATGACAGATTGGTAACAGAGGAATCTGATTTGGGCAAATTCGGTCCTACAGAGGCAATTAAAATTAAAATTGGATTTATTCAATCAACAACAAAAAATCATTTTGATGAACAAAAATTTAGTGCATTTACAGACGAGGTTGTTAAATTTCTGACAGGAGAAGTTGAAATTGAGCCACATTCTACAATTTATAAAAAATTGCTTGATGAATCAGGAAATTTTATTGATCGAATTGAAGAAACTCCTTGTATTTCCTTATTTTTTCTTTCAGCTAGAACTTCTCATAATGTTGAATTAGAAAAAATTAATTCTGAAAAGTTAAAGATTACTTCGCGCAAAGAAATTGAAAATAAATGTTCACTAAATGGAATTTTTGTATTACAAAAAGAAGAAATCAAATCTGAGTATGAAAAAATATCTAAATTTCATTCTATTCAGTTGAAATTTGAAAATAATATCCCGCTACCGTCTGCTGAAAATGTAGAGCTAAGTCTTTTAGCAACATTAAAGTTTTCAGAATTAAAGAAACTAATTTTAACGTCAGATAAAAATTTAAAAGAAAATTTGTTTATTGAAAATGTAAGAAACTATATAGGATCAACTCCTGTTAATTTAGATATTAAGAAAACATTAGACAATGTCTCAGAAAGAATTTATTTCCCTTTATTAAATAATGGTTTGGCTATTATCTGTGATAAAGTTCAACGTCATCCAGTAAAAGAAAAAGAATTTATATTAACTTTTCCCAGAATAATCAATGGTTGTCAAACTACAAATGAACTATTCAAGAAATACAAGGAATCCTCCAATGAAAACAGTATTGACGATATTGAAATTGTTGCTAAAGTAATTTCCACTAATGACAGCAATTTAAAAAAAATGATTATTTACGCTGCAAACAATCAAAATTCAATAGACAAAGATTTGCAATCACTAAATGAATTTCACGAAAAAATTGAAACCTATTATTTAGGAAAAGATGAAAAAGCTTTTAATATTTATTTTGAAAGATTAAGAGGACAACATTCAAATGTAAATCCTCCATATAGTAGAATAAATATTGAAACACTAGCAAGAGTATTCATTTCGGTTTTTTTAAGAAAACCTCATGAAATGAAAAGTAATGCAGTATCAATAATTGATAAATTTCAAAAGGAAGGTAAAATATTTAATAGTTCTAATCAAGCACCAATACAGTACTATTATTGTGGTGTTTTGTGGTATTGGTTTAATCACTTACATATAAATGGCAACATTATGATGCGTTCTAAAACAATGGATATGCATATCTTGATGGCATGTAACATTCTTTTAGAAAAGAAGAACTATCTCTCATTAGATGAAAAACTAAATTATTTTGGAGATTACGATAACGCTTTAAGTATTTTCTCTGAGACTGTAAATCTGTTGAATAATAAAGATTATTTATTTGAAAGAAGAGGCTTCTATTCAAACCCCAAGACAGAAAAATTAATACAAGAAATAAATGGCACTAACTCAACAACAAATACAGCAGGTTGAAATCGTTTTACGAAATAGCTTAAGGCATAAATTTCAAAATTATAATCCAGAACCAGCGGCTATGCCTTTTCATACTAGGTTGCTTGGCAAGGACAGAATGGCTTTGTTTTCATTTATCCATTCACTAAATACAAACTTTGGAACAAGCATTTTTGAACCCGTTGCTAAAGCATTGGCTTCATCTACTTTTGCGAGTGCCGAGTCGCAGCAAACAGCAGGCAATCAAATTTCCTCAGAAGCTCAAAGAGTAATTCAAAATATAATGGACAGCCTTGCAGTTGCGACTTCTTCCCCTAACAAGATTGAAGAAGTAGATGCAATTAGAAAAGTATGTCAATCAGGTGAAATGAAAACAGTAAAGCTAACCAAAGTTGACATTAAACTTGTTGGGCATGACGGAACAATATATTTATTCGACCTCAAAACAGCTAAACCCAATGCAGGTGGATTTAAAGAATTTAAAAGAACACTTTTAGAATGGGTAGCCACAACATTAGCTGCCAATCCAACAGCCAATGTTCAGACCATTATTGCAATTCCTTACAACCCTTACGAACCCCAACCATACAACCGTTGGACTATGCGTGGCATGCTTGACTTAGACCATGAATTAAAAGTTGCAGCAGAGTTTTGGGACTTTCTTGGCGGACAAGGTGCATATACCGACCTTCTTGACATTTTTGAACGAATTGGTTTAGAACTAAGACCAGAAATTGATGCATACTTTGCAAGATATAACAGACAATAACCAACGCTTTTGGTGGCACATTTGCAAAACCGCACAAACCCAACGCTAAAGCCAAGTTTTGCAAAAGAGCCACCAAGCCAACACACCAAGACACCGTAAAATGGACAGACAACAACACGACAAACAAGAAGGGCAGCTGGTAACAGCGGTTTGGCGTAATGGCGGGTGCTGTGCTTCGTATGACAGTTTTGTGGTAGGTTCAGGTGCAGTTCTTCGATTGAACTTTTGTGCTAAAAATCCGCCACTACGCCAAGCCGCGAAACGTTACCAACAAGGCGTAAAACAAAAACACATTAAAAATGAGCATAATTATGAAA
>LUZK01000036.1 GCA_001603595.1 Bacteroidales bacterium Bact_19 | reverse complement strand
TTCATCTCTGTATTTTTCCCATCACTCAATGATATCAACCGACAGGTAAACTCCCTGTGCTTAAATGGGTCTCGCAACGGACCTCGCCTAGCTTCTGCCACTAACTTTCGCCCCTTCTCACTGTATACAAACCATATATCATCACAGTAAACCTCTCCCTTAAATTTCCTGTTGCTCTCAGGTATTGACAGTAATATCTTATGCCTCCAATCAAAGGCCGTTAAATGACTTATATTACAAAACTCTCGCATCTTTTTCAAGGACAATAGCCCTTGTTCACGTATTATCTTTGAATATTCTAGGAAAACTTCCTTCTTGTGTAGATAATGCAAACTTGTTCCGGTACTCGGGATAAAAGTGCGTCCACATTCCAAACATTTAAATCGCTGCGTGTACTTGTATCTGCTGTGCTTTATGAATCTCTTACTGTTACAATGAGGACAAGAATTTACTTTCAACTTTTTGGAGTAAATTTCCAACAACTCAGAACTAATGTTTTGAAAATCTTTTTTCATCAGAAAGCAAAATTATTAGTGCAAATATAATAAAAATTTAACAACATAAATTTGAATATGAATTCAAAATTTATTTTTACTACATAAACTGTCACATAAGAATAAACTTATCTTATTCCTTATCAAACAAATATTTTATAAACATGTTTTTCCTTTAGAATCTTAAAATAATGTCTATCTTTGAGCTTTTAATAATTTAAATTCAATTTATGGGGATACGTTCTTTTTTATTCAGGGTATGGTATTTTTATGTCAACAAAGTTGACAAAAATGCTGATATTTTATTTATGAATTACGGGTATCATGATGAAAACGAGAATATTAGTCTTGACTCCAAAGACGAAAAAAACAGATATTCAATTCAACTATATCACCGTTTAGTTAATACGGTTAATATAGAAAACAAAGATATCATTGAAGTTGGAAGTGGTCGAGGGGGTGGATTGGAATATGTTTTTAGAAGATTTAAACCTGCCAAAGCTGTTGGATTTGAATTGGATAGGACGGCAGTAAAATTTGCTAATAAGCATCATAAAAAGGATGGTTTGTTTTTCAGGCAAGGGAATGCTATGAATCTGAATATTGAAAATCAAAGTGTTGATATGGTTTTGAACGTTGAATCTTCTCATCGTTATGATAATATGGAGAAATTTTTAAGTGAAGTTAATAGAGTTTTAAAACCCGGAGGATTTTTTCTTTTTACGGATTTTAGATATCCCCATGAAATGCTTAAACTTAAAAGACAGTTAAATGATCTCAATTATAATTGTATTGATGAAAAAGAAATAAATGAAAATGTAATACTTTCGCTTGACAGAGATTCCGAAAGGCGTATAAATCTTGTAAAAAAATTAACTCCGGTATTCCTTCACAAAACTGCTTTAAACTTTAGTGGGGTTATAGGTTCGGATACATATTTAAAGATTAAAAACTCAAGTTACAACTATTTTATTTTTTGCCTTCAAAAACCAATGGTTTAAGTTTATTTTGCATTAAACTTAGTTATATTCTTTTTTCTTAAATTTGAGAATTGCAATACGTATTAATACTACTTTACGGTACGTATTTAAACCATCTATTTTCAGTATTTGCAACCCTATTTTATACCTATAATATTGATAGTTTTGAGAAAAAAATTTTCATGGGAAAGTTTTACGATTTATTCATGCAAGACGTTCGTTTTGTAGAAGGCTTAAATGCTTGTATGAATTGTGGAGTGTGTACAGCTATTTGTCCTGCTGCAGAAATTTACAAATATGATCCTCGCCAGATTTGTGATATTGTTCAATCTGGAAACGAAGAAAAGATTCAGGAATTACTTTCTACAGACACGATTTGGTACTGCGGACAGTGTATGTCGTGCAAAGCTCGTTGTCCGAGAGGAAACACTCCTGGATTAATTATTTCAGTTCTCAGAAAGATTTCGCAAGAAACAGGATTATTTACCAATAGTGAGAAAGGTCGTCAACAATTTGCAATTAAAAGAACTGTTGGCGAAAATATTTTAAATACCGGCTATTGTATAAATATTGATATTGTTAATCCAAAATTACACCCCGAACAAGGACCTGTATGGAAATGGTATTATGAAAACAAAGAAGAAGTTGCCGACCGTTTGGGTGCAAATTATAACAAAGAAGGCAGTGGTGCTTTGAGAAAAATTCCGCAGCAAAATTTAGATGAAGTAAAAAAAATATTTGAAGTTACAGGAGGCCTTGACCTTTATGATAAAATTGAAAAATATTCAGAAATCGTTGCAAAATCAATGAATATAAATTTTGAAATAGAAGGGATAAACAACGAATATTTTTTTCATACTTACATGGAAAACTCTGGAAAACACGATAACTAATGGAAGAATTTACTAAAAAATACTGGAAAGATTATCAAAAAGAAATTGCCGATGATAATTTTTATTATGAAAGAAGTTGTATAAGGCAATCATTTTTTCCGGGTTCAGAAGCGGCATTTTTGAAAATTTTAAGAGATATTCTCGGCAAAAATATTATTGATGATCCTAATCAGCATACTTGTACAGGAATCGGATATCATTCCGATATCGTACCATTTGATACGACAATGACTGTTGTAGCACGGATTTTTTCTTTAATGAAAGACCACGGAGTCAATAATTTTATTCCTTCATGTGTTACCTCTTTTGGAATTTTTAATGAAGTTGTCGAAACATGGAATCATTCTCCCGAAGAATACGAGAAAACAAAACTTTTCTTAAAACAAGCCACAGGCAGAGATTTTGAGATTCCACAAAACATTTCCCATGCTTCGGATATAATTTATAAATACAGAAAGGAACTTAAAGAAAAAATGCCATATCGTTTGGTTAATCGCAATACAGGAAAACCGCTACGAGTGGTGGAACATATAGGCTGTCATTATTCTAAGCTCTTTGCAAAAAAATCTGAAGGGGGAATGGAATTTCCGAAAGTTCTTGTGGGAATGATTGAAGAATGGGGAGGTGAAGTTATTGATTATCCCGAAAGAAGACATTGCTGCGGTTTTGGATTCAGGCAATATTTAGTTATGGCTAATAGAGGTTATTCTGTGGCAAATACTAAGAAAAAATTTGAATCAATGCAGCCATACAAACCAGATTTTATTGTTGCTAATTGTCCGGGATGTACTATGTTCATGGACAGATGGCAATATACAATAGCAGAAATGGAGGGGAAAACTTACGATGATAATAAAATGGGTATTCCGGTCTTAACTTATGAAGAAATGGCCGGACTACTACTCGGATTTAATCCTTGGGATTTAGGATTGCAATTACATCAAGTTCAAGTGGAACCTCTTCTCGACAAAATTGGAATCCCTTACGACCCAAAAGATAAATATGTTGGTAAATCAGGTAATTTTTTAGGAGAACCCGAAAAACCGGAAAATTTAGTTACAGTTTATGGAAAATAAAAAGACAGTTCTTGTAATTGGTGCAGGTCCGGCAGGAATAAGCGCGGCAAAAAGCCTCGCTAATGATAATATTAGTGTAACAGTGTTGGAAAAAGAAGATACTTTTGGTGGTAATATTAATAATTGGGCAAAACTATTCCCGAATTTTAAAGATGCTGGTGAAGTAAAAAGTAGTTTAATCCAAAATTTTGTAAATAATCAAAACATTAAAATCGTTTACAACAAAAAAGTTACAGAACTAAAAAAACATAATCA
This sequence comes from Bacteroidales bacterium Bact_19, assembly GCA_001603595.1. Lineage (GTDB taxonomy): Bacteria > Bacteroidota > Bacteroidia > Bacteroidales > ML635J-15 > Bact-19. Next base: position 7,339 of record LUZK01000036.1, on the reverse strand, counting down.
AAAATGGATTGCCAATACTTCTGACGGCGAAGTTTTTGAATCTGATGCTGCAATACTTTCAACAGGATTCAAAGTTTTTGATGCACAATACAAAGAAGAATTAGGTTACGGAATTTATCCAAATGTTATAACATCCGTTGAATTTGAAAAAATGTACAAAAACGGTAAAATACTTACAGTACAAGGATCTGTACCAAAGAAAATTGCATTTCTAAATTGTGTAGGCAGTCGTGATGAAAAAGTTGGGAATCATTATTGTTCAAGAATTTGTTGCATTGCTGCCGTTAAACAAGCCATTGAATTTAAAGAACTTTATCCGCAATCCGAAGCCTTTATTTTTTACATGGATATTCGTATGGCAGGACAGTTTTACGAAGAACTATACCGTAAATCTCAGGAAAAACATGGTGTCGTTTACATTAGAGGTAGAATAAGTGAAACTTCATCTACTATTGATAAAAAAGTACAAATAAAAGCTGAAGATACTCTGGCAGCAACGCCTTTAAGAATGACAGTTGATATGCTTGTTCTTATGATTGGTGTCGAGGCTTCAAAATCTACAACCATTCTCAGCAAACAAAATAATATTGATGGTCCGTATGGTTTTGCAAAAAGCAAGGACATTCATACTGCCGACAACTATTCAAATGAAAACGGATTATTTTTAGCCGGATCTTGCAAAAGGCCTCTTACACTAACAGAGACAATTGCCGACGGCAAATCTGCTGCTATTTCCGTTGTTGAATATTTAAAACAGACAAAATGAAAAATTGGGGATTTAAAATACCTGACTCTAGGACTTTGGATCTCGATAAAGAAGATCTTAAACTTTATAATAAAATTGTAGAAAAAGTTCCATCCGCTCGCAGATGTATTATGTGTGGTATGTGCAGTGCTACCTGTTCAGCTGCAAATCATACTAATTTTAATTTTCGACTCGTACACCATAAATTCAGGATGGGTATGTTTGAATCTCTTGCATCCGAACTCGACAAATGCATGCTCTGCGGAAAATGTAGAATGCTTTGCCCTCGGGGAGTTAATACTCGTGCGGTTATATATAACATGAGAATTATTTTAGACAATATGTATTATAAAAACATATAACTATGAATTATAATCCATTTATAATACCTTTTACCACAGGAGCAATAATTTTATTTGCAATTATAATTTATAAATTCATTGCTTGGTATCGAAAACTTGACAAAAAACAAAGGTTTTATTTGCGTAAAAACATTCTCACTTTTAAAAGTATTGAAGCTATAAAAGAATCTTTTCTGGAAGCTCTTATTCACAGAAATATTTACAAAAAAAATCTTTTGCTCGGTTATATGCACATGAGTCTTGCTTTTGGTTGGTTTCTTCTAATTATTTTTGGTAAAATAGAAGCTTCTCTTCATGCACAAACATTATTCGAAGAGCCATGGCTAGCGATATTTTTCAGATATTTTGTTCGTGATGAACACAAATTTTTCATGTCAGAAATATTCCCTCCATTAATGGATTTTTTACTTCTAGTAATTCTAAGCGGAGTTTTACTGGCATGGTTAAAAAGATTCAGTTCTTCGTTATTAGGAATGAAAAAAACAACAAGGCATAGCAAATTCGACAAAATTGCACTTGCTTCTTTATGGTGGATATTCCCATTAAGATTGTTATCAGAAAGTTCAACTGCTGCTTTAACAGGGAACGGTTCGTTTCTTACAGGAACAGTTGGCAATTTGATGGCTGTTTTAAACTTGCAATATTTCGAAATTTATTTTTGGTGGGCTTATTCGATATGTTTATTTGCTTTTTTTGTTAGTTTGCCATTTTCGAGATATATGCATATCCCAACTGAGGTTGTATTTATATTTTTAAAGAAATGGGGAGCTACTGCCGGGGAAGAATACTCTGGATATACAGATTTTCAGCTCAATGCTTGTTCAAGATGCGGAATTTGCATTGACGTATGTCAGATGAATTTTGCTGCTAATATTCAAAATGTTCAATCTGTTTACTTTATACGGGATACTCGTTATAAACATTTGAAAGACGAAACAGCAAATAACTGTTTAATGTGCGGACGCTGTGTTGAAGCCTGTCCAGTAGGCTTGGAATTAACTGTTATTAGACAGCAACTTCGCAATAAAAAAGAAATTGCTGGAAAACATTATTATGATTATACTAAACCTCAAGAAGCTGATAAAAAATACGATATAGTTTACTTTGCAGGATGTATGACACATTTAACTCCCTCAATTATTATTTCAATGAAAAAGATTTTTGAGGAAGCAGGAATTAATTATTGGTTTATGGATGAAAATAAAGGAACCTGTTGCGGGCGACCAATGCGTCAGCAAGGTTTTATTCAACAATCAAAGGACTTAATAAGTATAAATCAAAAACTTATCAATTCATCCGGGGCAAAAACATTGGTTACCTCCTGCCCTATATGTTATAAGTCTTTCAAAGAAGAATACGTTCTTGACATTGAAATCAAACACCACTCTGAATTTATTAACGAATTGATTGAAAATAATAAAATAAAAATTCAGAACTCCCAAAAATCAATTGTTTATCACGACCCATGTGAATTAGGCAGAGGATCAGGAATTTATGAAGAACCTCGAAATATTTTGGCAAAAGTAGGCAATTTAAAGAGTTCCGAATTTGAAAAGCAAAATTCATTATGTTGCGGGGGCAGTTTATCAAACGCAATTATTGAACTCGAAGACCAAATAAAAATCAGGAATCATGCTTTAGAAAATCTTACGGCCTGCAATCCGGATATACTTGCCACTGCTTGTCCACTATGTAAGAAAACTTTTGTTCATGGCAACAAAGCTAAAGTAATGGATATTGCAGAAATTATTGCAGAAAATATATCTTTGCAGAATCAAAGTTCGAAACATAAAGAAAAAAATAAGATTAAAACAAAAATTGAATTATAAACTCAAAAAATTAGAAAAATGGTTGATATTTTTGACAGAATTAGAGAAGCCAGAGGTCCATTGGGACAATATCAGGAAAATGCAGAAGGTTATTTTATGTTTCCTGAACTCGAAGGAGAAATTAAACCTCGCATGAAATTTTTAGGACGCGAAGTACTTACATGGAGTTTAAATAATTATTTAGGTCTGGCAAATCATCCCGAAGTTCGTAAAGCAGATGCTGAAGCAGCTGCTAAATATGGGATGGCTTATCCAATGGGAGCTCGAATGATGTCTGGACAAACTAAATATCATAAGCAGCTCGAAAAAGAATTAGCCAAATTTGTTGGAAGAGAATCTGCATATCTACTTAACTATGGATATCAGGGAATGGTTTCAATTATTGACTCTCTGGCAACAAGAAAAGATGTTATTGTTTTTGATTCAGAAGCTCATGCCTGCATCATGGACGGTATTTTCTTGCATAAAGCTAAAGGTGGGAAAAGCTATGTTTATCCACATAATGACATCGAACGCTGTGCAAAAATGCTTAAGTTTGCAACAGCTAAAGCTGAAGAAAATGGTGGCGGAGTTCTTGTTATAACCGAAGGAGTTTTTGGTATGGCCGGAGACCTCGGAAATTTACCCGAAATAATTAAACTCCGAAAACAGTTTAAATTCAGGCTGCTAATTGATGATGCTCACGGTTTTGGGACGATGGGAAAAACAGGCGCTGGAACAGGTGAACATTTTGGACTACAAGATGAAGTTGATATTTATTTCTCCACTTTTGCAAAATCAATGGCCGGGATAGGTGCTTTTGTTGCCGGAGAAAAAGAAATAATTGACTACCTCAAATATAATTTGCGTTCGCAGATTTTTGCCAAATCTCTTCCTATGCCAATGGTTCTCGGAGCTCTCAAAAGACTGCAAATGCTCAGAGAAGAACCCGAACATAAAAACAAATTATGGCAAATTGCAACTGCTCTACAAGAAGGTCTCAAAGAAAATGGTTTTAATATTGGCAATACTCAATCTCCTGTTACTCCGGTTTATTTTAGTGGATCTGTTCCCGAAGGTACAAACATTGTTGTTGACTTACGCGAAAATTATAATATCTTTTGCTCTATTGTAGTATATCCGGTTGTTCCCAAAGGAGTGCTTATGTTAAGACTCATCCCTACGGCAGCTCACACTCTCGAAGACGTTAAAGAAACAATCGAAGTGTTTAAAATAATTAAAAAGAATCTTGATACCGGCAAATACAATACTAATGTAATACCTATGCGTAAAGTTTTAGAATAATCAAAGTTGCCTGAAAGTGGAATTTTCAATTAAAAACATCTTCAGGAAATTATTATGTTATTTAACGAAATTAAATGTTTATGTTTAAGTATAACCTAAAGCACTGATTAATGAAAAAAGAAAAATACTACTTAAAATGTACAAATTGTGAACACATTACCCCTGATTTTGGTTCATGGTTCGAACAAAATCAAACTTGTCCTCAATGCGGGAGCAAAAGGTCTGAGGTTTGGTACAACAGTGATTACAAAGAATTTCAATATATTTTAAAAGGGAATCCCGAAAACTTCTGGCAGTATTTTTATTATTTACCTTTAAATAGAAACGAAAATATAATTACTCGTAACGAAGGTGCAGTTCCTGTTCAGAGATGGTGGTTTTTAGAAGATTTTGCCAGAGAAAACTATGGTCTCAATATTGAAGTAATAGCATATAGAAATGACCTGAATGGCGGTACCGGAACTTTTAAAGATGTTGCTGCTGCTCTTGCTGCAAGTATATTCAAGGAAAACGACATCAAACAGTATTGCGTTGCTTCTACCGGAAATACTGCTACTGCTTATGCCAGATATCTAGCAATTGCCGGTATTAGTTGTTCCGTTTTTCTCCCTGAAGATGCACTTAGTGCTTCCGAGGCAATTATCTCTGCTTTTGGACAGCAAGTTTTCAGAGTAAAAGGTGATTATTCTAAAGCTAAACAAATTGCAGCTGAATATGCAAAAAAATACAACATTCTAATTTCTACCGGAAATATTGATCCTATACGTGTTGAAGCAAAAAAAACCATGGTATTTGAATGGTTGAGACAAATGGACAAAATTCCCGATGTGTATATCCAGGCTATTAGTGGGGGAACCGGACCAATTGCTATTGATAAAGGCATACGAGAAATTAAAGGCATTTACCCCGAACTCAAAAATCCGAGATTTATTATGGTACAACCGGATGGTTGTGATGTTATGGTTCAAGCATGGGAAAAAGCTCAAGCTGCCGGATTTCCCGAAGGCTTCGAAAATGATTATCCGATAATTGAATCTCCTAAAACTGCAATACCTACACTAGCAACCGGAAATCCCGCCACGTATCCGATTATTTCTAAACTTGTTAAAGATTCAAATGGAACTTTCCTAAGGATGAAAGAAAGCAAACTCGTTGACTATGGTAAATTAGTGGCTTACGAAAGAAAACTTATTATAGGTCCTGCATCTGCTGTATCTGTTGCTGGATTCTTCGAAGCTTTGAAACATGGTCAAATCAATGACGGGGAATCGGTAATGATAAATCTCGGCGAAGGGTTCAGAAGAGCTCCAGAATTTGCTGCTCAACTTAAAAACGAAACTAAAGAAATTTCTTCAGTTGATGAATGTCAACCTCATCAAATTGATAGAATCAGACAAAAAATCTGGGATAATATTCTTAAAGATTAAAAATGAACACTGATAGAAAAACTATTTGGATTACCGGAGCTTCTTCGGGAATCGGAGAACATTGTGCTTATTTATTTGCTAAAAATAATTTTAACGTAATTACTACTGCACTCGAAGAAGATCAGTTAAACAGAGTGGCAGAAAAGTGTAAATCATTTGGTGTAAAATGCTTTGTTTTGCCTTATGATTTAACAGATTTGTCTAATTTAGACAATCTAGCCGAAAAAGCTCTGAATTTTACCGGACGAATAGATATTCTTTACAATAATGCCGGAATAAGTCAAAGGGGATTATCAGGAGAAACTGATTTTGAGGTGGATAAAAAAATTATGAATGTAAATTATTTCGCCCCTGTAAAACTTACAAAAATTCTACTCCCCAAAATGATTTCTCAAGGAGGCGGAACAATTGCCGTTACCACCAGCATTGCCGGACGGTTTGGGTTTCCGTTACGTTCTGCATATTCTGCTTCGAAACATGCTTTGTACGGATTTTTTGAAACATTACATGCAGAATACTTCGACAAAAATATAAGAGTAGTAATTGTTTGTCCGGGCAGAGTTCAAACTAATATATCTTTATATGCACTTGATAAAGATGGCAAACAACATGGAAAACTCGACAAAGGTCAAGCTACCGGAATGGAGGTTGACAAGGCTGCTAAAAAAATTTATAAAGCTATTATTAAACAAAAGCCCGAAGTTCTGATTGGCAAAAAAGAGCTATTGATGGTTTATATCAAAAGATTTTTCCCGGCTATTTCACGAAAATTAGTTAGAAAAATTAAACCCGAATAATTGTTATGAAAAATGATTTTTTAATAAGCGGAATACAACAAATTGGCATTGGCGTTGAAAATTTTCACGAGGCCTGGAAATTTTATATTGACGTTTTTAATATGAATATTAGAATTCTGGAAGATGATACCGTTGCAGAAATGATGCTTCCATATACAGGAAACAGCCCCCAAAAACGTCATGCATGCATTGCTATAAATATGCAAGGTGGAGGAGGCTTCGAGCTATGGCAATATTCCGAGCGTAAACCACTATACCCTGATTTCGAAATAAACCTTGGGGATTATGGAATTTTTGCAGCAAAAATTAAATCTCGAAATATAAAAAAAACTTATGAAGAATTTCACCAAAAACCGGGATTAAAAATTCTAACCAAACTTACCGAAACAATTGACGGCAATCTTACATTCTTTGTTCAAGACCCATGGAATAATGTTTTTCAAATATGTTACGATTCATATATTTTTCATGATGAAAACAGAAGTACCGGAGGTGTGATTGGGGCGATTATTGGCGTAAGCGATATTGAAAAAGCCCAAAAGGTATATTGCGATATTTTGGGATACGACAAAATTATTGCCGACCAAAGTGGAATCTTCAATGATTTAATTGGCTTAGCTTCGGGTAACAAGGCTTTTCGCAGGGTACTTCTCTCCCACTCTGCTCCGCGTAAAGGAGCTTTTTCGCAACTTTTCGGACCATCATATATTGAATTGGTACAAATCCTTGAGACAGATCGCCCACCTCGCAAAATTTACGAAAACCGTTACTGGGGTGATCCCGGATTTATCCAGATATGCTTCGATGTCGCAAACATGAACAATCTTAAAAAATACTGCAAAGAAAAATCTTTCCCTTTCACTGTTGACAGTGCCGAAAAAGACATCTCAAAATC
>LUZK01000130.1 GCA_001603595.1 Bacteroidales bacterium Bact_19 | reverse complement strand
TTGGTACGGGATTGAAAAGGAAGTGTTTCAAAAGTCGCTCCAATACCAACCCCAATCACGTTGCCAACAAGCTCCCTTCGACTGACAGAAGAGTGAAAAAGTAAGCTAAAAAAAACCGTACTTTGAATAACGTGATTTACTTGAACCGTGAAAGAGTTTCGGAAAACTGAAAGTGAAACAGAATGAAAAGTATTAATTACCGTGTGTTATCTGAAAGAAAAAAACATATTGACATATTTTATAACAAAAAAATAATCATTTAGTAACATTATTATAAAATTAATACATTATCTTTGCTACATTAAGATATTTTTATTGTTTTAACATACATAACAAACTTGTTAGAAAGAGGTTTTGGTATATATTGGGTTACCACCAAATCGGATAAGCTAAAGTCGATTAAGAAAATTACATAGCCGAGGTTGCCGAAAATCGTAAGAGTAGGTTGAATTAAAAATCAAGTTATATGAAAAATTTTATAGTATTTATTATCATCATTGCTTTTACTTCGACTACGTTCTCACAAGACTTTTGTGAGGGGAGTATTATTGTAAATGGTGATACGATAAATGTCGGTTGGAGAGGCAAAGATAAAAACTATGGAAATGTTCCAACAAACATTATCCCGCTTTCTACCGGTTGGATTCCTTATGCACCATTCACTGACGAATTCGACACTTTTGACTCTTCGAAATGGACAAAAAACAATAACACGTGTCATCCAATGTCCACACATGCGTATTTCTCTAACAGTTCGCAAAACGTATATATAAGCAATGGGCGATTGATATTGAAAGCTAGACCTCTTAAAGTTCCTTTTTGGTGCGTACATTGGGATACCGCGAAAAACTATAATTATAGTAGTGGATATATCCGATCGAATAATTCAATTAGATATGGATATATTGAAATTAAATGCAAACTTCCAAATAACATTGCCTTAGCTCCTTGTTTTTGGTTATTTGGTCAAACAGGTCTTCATTATCCTCCTTTTACGAATTATAGGTATGACGAAATTGATGTTTTTGAATTTCATTCTCCAAACTCAGGTTATGATCTTTCAAAAACATTAATGCAAAATTTTTATCACAATCTACATGATCCTTTAAATACTCGGTCCGCATTGCGTCAGAACATCCATTTTACCAATTCCTTTTTAAATCAAGACATAATATTTGCTGTAGAATGGCTACCTGAAGAATTACACTTTTATGTTAATGGGCATTTGACAAAATCTGTCAAATTTGCAGATGAAAATTCTGGATATATTCATACAGAAAGCGATTTTACTTGTACCAATTTTTTAGATGCTATTGGACAAAAAATGCAAATAAGTCTTTCGGTTAACAGCCTAATTTCTCAACATCCTGATTTAAGCAATGGGTTCGAAATTGACTATATCCGTTCGTATAAATTAGTTGAAGGTTTTAATTATGAATATTGGCCTTCAAATTTTAGCATGTCAGACCCAAATATGTTTAAAGTCCATAAAAACATCCGCTTGGGAGGCGTTGGAAAAACAGCAAACATCCCATCAGGGGAAAACATAACAATTTGGGCAACTGACGGAATTATTCTGGATAAAGGATTTACTGTATCCGGAAATACAATATTTACTGCTAGAAATATTGCAACAACAGAATTGTTTAATTATTAATTATTTAATTTTATTATTATGAAAAAGAATTTTAATGTAATCATTTTATTCGTAGTTATGTTAGTTTCTACAAACTCAATTTACTCACAAATTAAAGTACATGACGATAATCATGTTAGTATCGCAAGTTTAACGAAAGGAGGAGGTTTGCAAATACAACCAAACGGTTATACATATTTTCAACCTGCTGTTTACAATGCATGGGGCTGGATGAACTTAGTCTTTGCTCCTCTTTCAACTTCTAAGTGTTGGATTGTTAGAGACAACTCTGGTAATCACACATTTCATGTTAGGGGAAATGGAGATGTGGTATGCAATGTGCTTTATGAATTATCCGACGGATCTGTTAAAACAAACGTAAATCAAATATCCAGTGCAACCGAAAAGATTATGAATCTACAGGGTGTATATTTTGATTTCGTTAATGACGTAACTCAAGACACTATTGTATTTTCCGACAAATATGGCAACATTTATACTTACATCACAAATTCAGAAAATGAGGAAGATTTGTATAATAATGAAAATATTGACGCAAGTGCAGTACAAGCAATAATTTCAGAAAAAAACCGCCAACATCTAGGATTAATTGCACAAGAAGTCGAGCAAGTTGTCCCAGAAGCCGTAAGAACTCAAACAGATGGAAAAAAAGCTGTATCTTATAGCAGCTTAATCCCAATTTTAATTGAAGCCTTCAAAGAACAACAAGAAAGAATATTGGAACTAGAAGCATATATTCAAAACTGTTGCGAATATGATGATAATAATAAAAATAAAAGCCTTTTAGAAGATGAGCATGAAAAAAACGAAGGCACATCTAAGTTACATCAGAATACTCCAAATCCATTTAATCAATCAACCATAATTAAATATGAAATTGGAATAAACACTATTAACGAGGCATTTATATATGTATTTGATCTACAAGGGAAACTATTAAAATCCTATCCAATTCAGAATACTAAAGGCAATATTCAAATAAATGCTTTTGATTTTCAACCAGGTATGTATTTGTATTCTCTAGTTGTCAATAAAAAGGAAATTGATACAAAACGAATGATTTTAACTCAATAAAATAATTTATGTAAGGAAAGTTAATTTACTTTCCTTACTATAACTTTTAAAATTATGTATTATGAAAAAGCTTATTATTATAATCATAGCATGTGTCTGTCAAGTTGCGTATTCTCAGCAAGATGTAATTATTTTTGTGCAGGCAAAACAACTCTCTAACAGTCTAAGTCTAGACACCATTCTCATTGAAAATTTATCAAATGGAACAAACGTTAACATTTACAATCTCCCTCAAGGTGTTAGCAATTATGAAATTAATTTAAGTCAAGGTGCAGAAGTAAACTCTATTGCTCAAATAGCAGAACAAACCACAAATTTTAAACTAATTTCTAATCAACCCGGATTGAGCAGATTCTCTATTAAATCAATGTGCTCTGATTTTTTGCATCTAGAGCTATTTAACATTCATGGTCAAAGCTTGTATAAAACTACTGAACAAATTGTTGTAGGAACCAACACATTTGATTTTTTGAATAACTATCCGTCTATTGGTATTTTAAGCTTAAAGACTAGTAAGGATAAATATTCAATAAAAGTAATTGGTGCAGAATCTCAAATTACAAAACTAAGTTTATCAAACCTGAATGATTTAAGCTTAATTGCTAAAAATAAGAGCCTTAAAACAGATTTTGACTACAGTTATGGAGATACAATCCGAATTACAGCGAAAAAACAGCAATTTCATGCAAATTCAATAGTGTTTGTTCCCGAAAACAATGCAAGCTATATTATTTATTTAAGTCAACCATGTCCCGAAATTGCAACCGTAACAGATTACGACGGAAATATTTATAACACTGTTAAAATTGGAAATCAATGCTGGTTAAAAGAAAATCTTAAAACAACGCACTATTCAGATGGAACAGCAATAACTCATGCAAATAGTTATACAAACTGGGATTGGCCTGATGTAAAATATTATTTCGATTGCAACGATAATCCTGACAATTCAGTTTTATCTGGCAGACTGTATACATCTGGAGCTACTCTCAGAGGCATATTTGACCATGACGAAGACTTACAACAAACAAATCTTCAAGGTCCTTGTCCAACAGGTTGGCATATTCCTAACAATAGTGACTGGCAACAACTATTAGATTTTACCAATTCGAGTTCTAATAACAATTATCTAAAATCAACAGAAGGGTGGAACAACAGCAATAATGGCATTGACAAATTTGGTTTTTCAATTTTACCCTCAGGTGCAGCAAAAGCACTTTCTGATGGTACTGGTTATTATTTTGAAAACTGTGTAGAGGTCTCCAAATTTTGGACTTCATCAATTGACAATTATGCTGTAGTATACTACTGGTCAATAACGATAGAAAACCCTGGAGTATTAAATCAAATTAGTAATACTCATCATGCATATTCAGTTCGTTGTATTAAAGACTAATCAAAATATGTTGACTTTTTTCGATAACTTCTATAAATAAACAATTTACATAAGCATAAAAGCCTTTATAACTAAAAGCATTTTATAAGATTTTAGTGGTTTTCCGGTTGAAAAATGCTCGGCTAAATGGCAGATTGTTTTTGCTCCTGCCCTACTAAACTTTGCCAGCAAAACCAAACAGCCATTTGCCTAATTGCGTAAATAACTGAACGGTAGTTGTACAAATATGCAAAGAGAGATATGGTAATTTTTGAGTAAAGGAATGAATAACACACGGTAATTTTTGAAAATGAGAGCTACATAGTTCAAGTAAATAAGCATTTCGGTTTGACAACAATCGTTATCGAAAGAAATGTTTTCAGATAGTACGGTTTTCTAACGATTTTCCCGCAGCCTGATGGAAACGCCAGTTGGCAACAAAGGCTTAGCACAATTGCTGGTTCAGAGCGTGTTTGTACGTTCGGAACTTTTAATTAAATTTGTAGCGGGTTTGACAGTGAAGTGTTTCAAAAACCGCAACATGTGCCAAGCCTCGATCGTTACAGGCTATTAAAAAGAAAGGAGTTAACGGTAAAACTTTGGCTGACCACCAATTCGTAGAAGTGAAAAGCGAATTAAAATAAAATGAGTAACAAAATTTTAAAAATATTGAAATGAAAATTATCATAATGTTTATAATGTTGACTCTTTCAATTCTATCTTTATATTCTCAAGACTACTGTGAAGGATATGGTAATTCTTGGAGGGGTAAAGAGAAAAACTTTGGGAATGTACCTACCTACAATATTCCAATAACAACTGGGTGGGTTGCATTTTCCCCTTTTACTGATGAATTTAATACTTTTGATTATTCAAAATGGACAAAAAAAAATGGGTCATGTCATCCAATGTCATCAGATTCTTATTTTTCAAGTAGTTCTAATAATGTTTACATAAGTGGGGGTAGATTAGTTTTGAAGGCAAAGTTATTATCAACTCCTTATTGGTGTGAGCACTGGGATACAGCAAAGTATTATAATTACAGTAGCGGCTATATTAGTTCAAATAGTGCAATTAGATATGGTTACATCGAGATAAAATGCAAATTACCGTCAAACATTGCTTTAGCTCCTTGTTTTTGGATGTTTGGACAAACTGGTCAATATGAATATCCTTTTACGGGATATGAATATGATGAAATAGATGTATTTGAACCACATATGCCTGAAAGTGGCCATGATCTGTCGAAAACTGTAATGCAAAATTTCTACCATAATGTCCATGATCCGTTAACAACACAATCAAGTTTAAGACAGAACATATTTTTCACAAATACATTCTTAAATCAGGATATTATCTTTGCTGTTGAATGGTTGCCTGAGGAGATTCATTACTATATCAACGGACATCTTACTAAATCAGTAAAGTTTGCTGATGATAGCTCTGGTAGTATTGATACAGACAGTGATTTTACTTGTACAAATTTTCTTGATGCCAGAGGTCAAAAATTTCAAATCAGCCTTTCGGTAAACAGTTTAATTTCAACTTATACTGATGTAAGTCAAGGATTTGAAATAGATTATGTTCGCTCATATAAATTAGAAGAAGGTTTTAATTATGAATATTGGC
>LUZK01000129.1 GCA_001603595.1 Bacteroidales bacterium Bact_19 | reverse complement strand
GCCGTTAAATGACTTATCTTACATAACTCTCGCATCTTTTTCAAGGACAATAGCCCTTGTTCTCGTATTATCTTTGAATATTCTATGAAAACTTCCTTCTTGTGAAGATAATGTAAACTTGTTCCTGTACTCGGAATAAAAGTTCGCCCACATTCCTGACATTTAAATCGATGAGTGTATTTATATCTGCTGTGTTTTATAAACCTTTTACTTTTACAATGCGGACAGGATTTTACTTTCAACTTTTTGGAGTAAATCTCAAGCAACTCAGGACTAATGTTTTGAAAATGTTTATTCATCAAAAGATTAATTCTAAGTGCAAATATAATAAAATTTTTAACAACATAAATTTGAATATGAATTTTAAAAATAAAAATCTATAAAACTATAACACAAAAAAACTATCGGTCTTCTTCAACTCTCGGTGAAATTTTAACAACTTAATTTTTAATATAAATACCAAACAAAAAATTTTAACCTCATTTCAAAAATTCCATTCACAACTTCTAAACTATTTATAAAGATAAAATTTAACAACATAAATTTGAATATGAATTCCTGAAAAATATCATTCCAGATAAATTAAATCACTTCATAATTTCTAATGATAATTTTGAGATTTTTTTACAACATGAATTTGAATATAAATTTAAAAGACTATCTTTACAATTATCAAATTTCTATAACTTTAAATCCAGATATCTTTTTATTTTTGAATATAATTAGTTTTTTGAAAAAAATTTCTAATCATAAAACTCCCATGATATTCCAAAATTTAATGAAAAAGGATTATCAGGAATTCTGTATAAAAGGTAATATGTATTTCGCATAAAAACGGAATTAACATTGCTGATTTTTACAAATCCTCTAAATCTTTTTACTTTTGTTACAATGTGAAAGCCAAAATTCGGATAGTCCCCGATTTGTCGCTTATCTTGAAGATAAAAAACTCCTGTTGCAGGCATGTAAGCATAAGCATAAACCGAAGAATGAATTTTTAAATCTATTCCTGCTTGCAGGATCATAACACCTTTAAAAATTGGAGACATATAATATATTGAGCTATATCCAACAAATTCAGGCAAAGGAATCAAGCTCCGATTGTAGATGTATTGATAAGTAAATATATTATCCCAATGTAGTTTTCGAAGTAAGAAGTTTTTTCTAATAAAAGCCTCTGCAACTAAATTCAATGATGAAATTTGTACAGGTAAAGCGTTATAATCATATACGATATAATTTCTTAAAACATTTATATCTGTTCCTATTTCAAAACTGTATTTGTTTACATCAAAAGCTCCTCCTATTGATAAAGTATTTGTTTTGTTTAAAACATCCCAATTGTCCCACTCAAAATGATTAGATTTAAAGTAATATGTAAAAATATTTGGATTTAAATTAAAGAAATTAAGGTATGCATTAAATGAATTTTTATTACTAAAATTTATTGTCAAATTATTTTGTATTTGGGTATCAAATATATCTGCACCTAAAATGCAATATGAAATGTCTGAGCTAAAATTCAACTTCTGTGTATTTAATGAGATATTTCCGAATATGTAATTTGATAAATAAGTGTTTGATTCTTCATGAAATACTGTTTTGTAAAAAAAATTTTGAATACCTGCATAAATAACGAATGATTGTATTTTACCAACTCCATTAAAATCAAATTTTAACAGCACATTATTATTTAATGTTTTATAGCTGATTGAATCGAAAGTCTTCAATGAGTCTCGATAAATATTGGAATAAAAATTTGAAGGCTTGTCGAAATAAATTCTGTAATAACGGTCGGCACTTAATTGATGAATTATGGAGAATTTACTCTGAAGTGTTTTATTTATTGATGTATCCTTTTTTATAATTACTGTATCTATCTGATATTTTCCGATTCTATATTCTTGATTGTATTGAACCCCAAGTTGTTGAAGCTTTGTTCCAGCATCATATAGGTTTACATCCAGAAGGTCTGAACGAAATCGTCCAGATTCAAATACTTCTTCATTTTTAATACCACCGTTATCTCTGTGTGATATAGAGTTAAAAATAAAATTGAAATACGACTGATATTTTCGCTTTGTGTATGCAGTGCCAAATCCTAAAGCATGAACCTTTGACGAATTGTATTGATAAAGTCCATCAGAATTAATAACATCATAATTAAAAACAAAATTCAATTGCGGATTTATATTTTGTGTATGCAAAAATCCCGTATATTCATTTATTTTACCTCCACCTCTAAATCTAAACAGCGTAAAAGGTTTACGAGCATCAAAATATAAAAACTCTGAATGATGTTGAATAAAAGGATAGTAATAGGAAAAAAATTGAAATTCATGTGAAGGTTGTTTACTGAACAACGCAGGTATAAACGGAGTACCAGGATTCATAAAACCGAGATTGCTAGTACAAATTCGTTGTTGTGGTAAAAACAAGTGAAATTCATTTGTTAATGTATCATCAAAATATCTTGTATCTTCGGCAGGTATTATATTTACCACATAAGAATTAAAATGCCTTTCAATACCTTCATGTTGAGAAAATAAGCTCAAAGGTACCAATAACAATAAAAGCAGAAAATAATAATAATTTTTCTTCATTCAAGAATTCAATTCATTTTACAAAATTACTTTTTTTTACTAAAAAAACATGTTCAACATTAAATTTAGAATTCATATTGCAAAGAATTATTCATCAAAAATGATTTATTGGATAATTTTAACAGAAATTAATATTTATAATTTCTAGAGCTAAAATTTTGTTACTATTTTTACAAAAAAAATATTGAATATGTTTATGGATTTGTTAAAAAAGAATTTACCACATTTAATAGCATTTGTGTTATTTTTAATCATTGCAGGGACATACAGTAGTCCATTACTCGAAGGCAAAAAGCTGCAAACTCACGATTACAATGTTTACATGTCTGTTTCGAGAGAAAACACCAACTACGAAAAAGAACACGACAGGTTGGTTTTCTGGAACAACTCAATGTTTTCAGGAATGCCTGATTATGCAATTACTACTGCAAAAAAAGAGAATATATTTTTTAAAATCTATAAATTTTTAATTTTTGGTGATGCTATCCCTTTTAATCTTATCTTTTGGTATTTATTGGGATTTTACATCTTACTTAACGTATTTAAGATAAATCCTTGGCTTTCTATAGCAGGAGCAATTGGATTTGCATTTTCTTCCTATTTTTTCATAATTATTGCTGCAGGACATTTTACCAAAGCAATTGCAATAGGATTTATGGCTCCTATTTTTGCAGGATTTTATCTTGCTTACGAACGAAAACAAGCCTGGGCAGGAATGTTCTTGATGACATTTTTCCTCGCTTTACAAATATTGAGCAATCATGTTCAAATTACATACTATACGGGAATGATGGTTCTTGTGTATGTAATTTTTGAATTTGTCTATTCTATACGTGAAAAGACTATAATAAATTACCTTAAAACCTCAGGAATTTTAATTCTTGGTGTAGTTCTGGCAATCGGAATTAACGCAGCTTTTATTCTCACAAATCAGGAATATATTAAGTATAGTATTAGAGGAAAAAGCGAATTATCAACAGCTCAACACGACCGAACTACCGGACTTGACAAATCCTATGCAACCAGTTGGAGTTATGGAATAGACGAAACATTTACTTTGCTAATTCCAAATGCTAAAGGTGGTGCTTCAGGTACTAAAATTTCGGAGGATGCAGCCTCTATGCAGGTTATTGAAAAATATTTTGGCAGACAGGCAGTAAAAGAACTGTCTAAATCAATGCCAACATATTTCGGCGACCAACCATTTACTTCCGGACCAGTTTATGTCGGAGCTGCAATTGTTTTTCTTTTTATATTCGGATTGCTTGTGGTCAAAGGAAAAATTAAATGGTGCTTACTAACCATTACAATAATATCAATAATACTATCCTGGGGTAAAAACTTTGATGTTGTTACACACTTTTTCTTGGATTATGTTCCCGGATACAACAAGTTCCGAACAGTTTCGATGATTCTGGTTTTAGCCGAATTTGCCATGCCATTGCTTGGAATCTTAGTAATTAAAGAAATAATTGAAAACAAAATTGATACAAAAAAACTGCTTAATAGTTTTTACATTGCTCTTGGAACTACAGGATTAATTACGATGGCATTTATTGTTAATCCAACCATTACAGGTATCAGCGGTGAAGGAAAAAGCGAAATGGAATTTGCCAAAATTTTGGCTTCATATTTTCCCGATGGACCTGAATATGCTTCAGCAAAAGAAGACTTTCAGAATTCTCTCGTAAATGCAATTTACGAAGACAGAGCTAATATGGTAAGAAATGATGCTTTGCGTTCGCTATTATTCATTATGCTTGCAGCAGGAGTTGTTTTCTTGCTTATTAAGAAAAAAATTAAACCCAATATTGCTATAGCTGCATTTGCTGTAATTTTTATTGCAGATTTATGGACCATTAATCGCAGGTATTTGAATGATGAAAATTATGTTTCAAAAAGAAAATATGAAATCCCTTACGAAAAAACAATCGCTGATGAATCCATCTTGAAAGATAATGATTTACATTACAGGGTTTGTAATGTTTCTGTCAGTACTTTTAACGATGGGTCTACTTCTTTTTATCACCGTTCAATTGGCGGATATAGTGGTGCAAAAATCCGCAGATACCAAGAATTATACGATTCGATAATGTGGAGAGAATTTGAACTAGTTAAGTATATTGCTAACTCAGCCTTACAAAGTGGATTTAAGCATGATGACATCCAAAATATTTTTGATTCAAAGGGAATTACGCCGATTCTAAATATGCTTAACTCAAAATATATAATCTACAATCCCAACATGCCCGCACTATTAAATAAAAATGCTTTAGGCAATGCCTGGTTTGTATCAAAATTCACATGGGTAGAAAATGCGGACAAAGAAATAAGC
Source organism: Bacteroidales bacterium Bact_19 (assembly GCA_001603595.1). GTDB lineage: Bacteria > Bacteroidota > Bacteroidia > Bacteroidales > ML635J-15 > Bact-19. Next base: position 1,626 of record LUZK01000129.1, on the reverse strand, counting down.
ATGCTTCGTAATATTAATCCTGCAAATGAGGCTATTATTGACCAAAGATTCAAAGACTTAATCGGGAACTTCACACCATCAGAAGATTCCCTGGCTACTATTAAGCTTATTGATTATGCTCCGGATTATTTGGTTTACAAATCAAATACATCTAAAGATATGCTGGCTGTTTTCTCCGAAGTCTATTATCCTAAAGGTTGGAGAGTTAATATTGATAATAAGGAAAGTAAACACTTTAGGGTAAACTATGTACTTAGAGCAATGATTGTTCCGGCTGGTGAACACACAATTACATTCAAATACGAATCTGAAATGTATAAAACCGGAGTAATAATCTCTTACATTTGTTCAATATTGCTACTCCTTCTTATTGCTTTAGGGATTTGGTTGAACTATAAAAAATATATAAAATCAAAATCAGAATAATTGCAAAACCTAAAGATTTGCAAGCTCTTTTATATTTAAAATATCTTACTCCATTAAAGATATACAATTATATAAGGTTGTATTTTAGCTATTTATTAAAAAGGATTAATAAACTCTCATATCCAGCTTTTATTAGTTTCGAACCTACGAATTTTTGTAATTTGAAATGTTTCGAATGCCCTGTAGGTAATGGCAAAAGTTTACGCAATAAAGGCTTTGCTAATATAGAATTATTTAAAAAAATCATTTCCGACAACAAAAAATACCTAATAAACATTCTTTTATATTTTCAAGGTGAACCATTCATACATCCCCAAATTGAAAAATTGATTGAAATTGCAAGAGAAAATAAAATTTTTACAGAAATTTCTACAAATGCAGTTTTAATTCCTGAAATTTTTAACAAAATAAAAAATTCTCTTCCCGATAAATTAATAATTTCAATTGATGGAATTACAGATGAAACTTATCTTAAATACCGAAAAAATTCAGACCTTAATAAAGTAACTGAAACTCTCGATTTATTATCGGCACTTCCTCGAAAAATAAGGCCATATATCGAAGTCCAATTTTTGATTTTCAAACATAATCAAAACGATATTTCTAAACTTAAAGAATTCTTATCTTATTATAAAATTGATAAAATATCTTTAAAAACAGCTCAAATATCGGATTTTGAGAACATTAATATTCTACCTGATAACCCTAAATTTTCAAGATATAAGCTAGTTGATAATAAACTTATGCTTAAATATCCGATAAAAAACAAATGTAAAAGAATTATTTTTGGCTCAGTAATAAGTTTCGACGGGAAGTTACTTCCGTGCTGTTTTGATAAAAATTCTCAAAATGTATTGGGAAATGTTAATAAATCAACAATCTCTGAAATTAGAAATTCAATAAAATATCAAAATTTTGTAAATCAAGTTTTTACAGACAGAAAAAAAATTTCGATTTGCAATAATTGCACAGAAGGCCAAAAAAATATAAAGATTTCATTATGAATAAAGTATATCTAGGGATAGGTGGTAATCTTGGAAATAGAGTTGATAATTTAAGAAAAACTATTAAATTAATTGAACAAAAAATTTCAAATCCGCTCAAAATATCTTCTCCCTTTCTTTCGGAACCCTGGGGATTTGAAAATAAAAAATATTTTTTGAATGCAGTAGTTTATTTAGAAACTAATTTAGATTATTT
>LUZK01000128.1 GCA_001603595.1 Bacteroidales bacterium Bact_19 | reverse complement strand
AGTTTGGAGTCTTCCAATTCTTTTACATCAACTTTTGAAAGATCCCAACTGCCTTTTTCCATGGTTTCTTTAAATTCTTTTCCATATTTAACGATATTGGCTTCGATCATTTCACGAAGCAAATCGTTTCCTTCACGGGTACGTTCTCCAACTCCTGCAAATACTGAAAGACCGTCATAACCTATTGCAATGTTGTTGATCAATTCTTGTATAAGTACGGTTTTTCCTACGCCAGCACCTCCGAATAATCCGATTTTTCCACCTTTGGAATATGGTTCTATCAGGTCAATAACTTTTATACCGGTATAAAGAACCTCAACCTCGGTGCTTAAATCTTCAAATTTTGGCGGATGACGGTGAATGGGTAGTCCTCCTGTATTGTCAAGTTTGGGAAGACCGTCAATTTCTCTTCCAACAACGTTCATCAATCTGCCTTTAACCTGTTCGCCTACAGGCATACGTATACAATCTCCGGTAGCCACAACTTTCATCCCGCGATAAAGACCGTCGGTAGA
>LUZK01000035.1:24274-24688 GCA_001603595.1 Bacteroidales bacterium Bact_19 | reverse complement strand
TATCGTAAATCGTTTAGATCTTTAAAAACATAATAATTTTTTGATTAGAATAAATATAAATAATTAAATTTATAACTTTACATAAAAAATATTTATTTATCTTTGTAAAAAAATTAAGAGGCATCAATGAAAAAATTTTATTTAATTCCAGTGATTTTTATAATCAGTGTTAATTATTTACTTGGACAAGGTGTAGCAATCAACTCTACAGGTATAGATCCTCATTCTTCTGCTATGCTTGATGTATCATCAACAAATTCAGGAGTTCTAATTCCACGAATGACAGAATTAGAGAGGAATGGGATATCCTCTCCTGCTACCGGATTGGTGATCTATCAAACCAACAATAATGCCGGATTTTATTATTACGATGGGAGTAATTGGGTAAGATTATCAGTTCAGGGGGAAAGTTTA
>LUZK01000035.1:0-24257 GCA_001603595.1 Bacteroidales bacterium Bact_19 | reverse complement strand
GGTACAAATTCATTAAGTTCGAATGCAAATTTGTACTGGGACAATACAAATTCGAGACTGGGGCTTGGGACAGCAACCCCAACGGCACAATTACATACTACAGGAAGTATTAGGTTCGCAGGAGCTGGAACCCCTTCAGCAGGGCGTGTATTAACATCAGATGCAAGTGGCAATGCTACCTGGCAGGATGGCACAGCACATTCGCATGCAACACTTTCGCAAGGTACCGGAATAGCAACATTCAGTTATAACGGCAGTTCAGCCGCAACAGTGTCATTAACAAATACAGGAGTAACAGCCGGTACTTATGGTAATAGCGGTGCAAATATTCCCAATATCACAGTTGACGCACAGGGAAGGCTAACCGCAGCAAGTAACAGAGCTTTAACTCCCGGAGATATAGGAGCAGCTACATCCGGCCATACGCATGCTAATTTAACATTTAACAATAGTGGTTCCGGAGCTGCCAGCGGCACAGCTTATAATGGTTCTACTGCATATACTATTTCTTACAACACCATTGGTGCAGTTGGAGGTAGTGGAGCGGCTACACGTGTAGCATTTTGGGATGGGACAAATACTTTAAGTTCGAATGCAAATTTGTACTGGGACAATACTAATTCAAGACTGGGAGTTGGGACAACAACTCCATCTCAATCTTTACATGTACAAGGTAATGCCAGAGTAACCGGAGCTTACTATGACAGTAACAATTTATCTGGAACCACAGGACAAGTACTAAGTAGCACCGGAACAGGAACTGTTTGGACAAAAGCTCATACTGTTCAATCTGCAACTGCTTCAGTTACAGAGGGTAATTGGTACAGAATAGCATCTAATTCAGGAAATAGGGCTGATGCTACGTTTACTCTACGAGACCAAATTTCTGGTGGAGGTCATAGCACATTAAGATTTCATGCAGGGATAAATTATGGTGATGCCGGAGGAATAAGTTTTACTTTAATTTCTCATTCCCAATATAGTACGCCTACATTTACGAAAGTTAGAATTATACGTAACAACACTTATGATGGAGCTTATTTAGAGGTATATTGTGCAAGGAGTGGAACTGTTTCTTATGATATTTTTGACAATTATCAGGCTAATGGTTGGACTCCTGAAAACTGGACAGCAGGAAGCATACCAACAGGATGGACAGCGCATGAATATGAAGTTGCAAGGTTATTTGCTGTTGGAGGTTCAGATGATATTTTGTCTTTAACGCGTACAGGCAATTTTGGATTAGGAGTCGAAAATCCTTCTGTAAGACTTGATGTAAGCGGACAAACTAAGTTAGTAAATTCTACATCTCCAACTCTTTATATTCAAAATGATGCAAATAGTTTTGCTAACCATGCATTGAGAGTAAACAGTCTAGCAAGCGATAGAGCATTTATTGCAAGCAATGGAGGTGCTTATTTCGCTCAAAATGTTGGGATTGGAAATTCTTCTCCCGGACAAATGTTGGATGTTAATGGTAGAATTAGAATAGTAAGTTCTCAATCTGAACTTTATCAAGACGCAAATAGATTAAAGATTCGTAGTGAGAATACTGACGGAGTGGCTGAATTTGCATCTTATGGATTATATTTACCTAGAACAGGACAAACTTACAATTTGTATCTGGCCGGCAAGTTAAAAGTTGGACATAATGAGAGCGGGTGGATTGATATAAATGATGCCAATACACGACTTCTCGAGGGTAGTAACAATGCTTTAAGAATGCAAACAAACAGTGGGTATGTTGATATAGGTCCTCAAAATACCAGCTATTCTCACTTTACAACAGATCGTCCGAGATTTTATTTCAATAAAGGAATTACTGTTGATGAAGGTTTAATTGGAAGCTATGATGAAAATTTACAATTTCAGACAAGCGGAACTACACGTATTTGGGTTTTAAATACTAATGGTTATGTGGGTATAAATAATGCTGCTCCAGGAGAAATTTTGGATGTTACGGGTAATATTCGCGCTAGCGGAATTGCTTATTGGGGAAATGCTGGTGTGAGAACAGAAACGAGAGATAATGCTGGTTTGCAGGGAGATGCCGGAGCACGTAGTGGATTTTTCGAAACTTCTGCGCCTTCGCCTGCAGCAAATTGGCCTTCAGGTGCATCGAGCTGGTGGCATTTACTGGATGTCAGACATAGCAATAATTCAAACAATTATGCTATGCAGTTTGCAGGTAGCTTTTTCGATCAGAGATTATTTTTTAGGAAAACAAATAATAATCCAGCACAATCATGGTCAGAGATTGTTACAACTAATACGCTGAACCAAAATTCAGTTTGGGCATTAATGGGGGATTTTGCCTATAGTCCTGATGATATTAGTGGCGCAACGGTTTTAAGTGGTGATGATGTTACTGCTGATTATACAATGCCGTTTTCTTTGATAATTGATGGAGTTTCTTACAATACAATAACTATAAGTACTAATGGTTGGATATCTTTTGGAAATCCAGGATACACAAATTTTTATAATACTTCATTGCCAAGCGCATCATTTTCTGCACCAACAATTTTTCCATATTGGGATGATTTAGTAACAAATGGAAGCAATATTAGATATTTTACATCAGGAACTGCCCCTAATCGTGCAGTTGTGGTTGATTTTGAGTGTAGGACCTACACAGGTAGCTACAATGTTAGATTTCAGGTAACTATTCATGAAGGTTCAGGTTTAATAAATGTTCAATATCGAGATGAAATGAATGCTTCAGCTAATGGACAATCCGCTACTATAGGGTTTCAGTTAGCTGGAGGTGGTAGTGCAAAAGCTTATCCTATAATTTACGACGGGAAGATTCTTGACGATAACAGAGATAATTCAATGGGTTGGTCAATAGCTCCTGTAAGATAATATTACATTTATTTTAAGATCTATGAAAAAAATATTCTTGTTTATCTTGTTTTATTATATTTATATCTTATCGTTTTGTCAAATAAAAATTGTTGATTTAAAAGCTAATGACACAATAATTGTAGATAATTCGTTTTTAGAAAATTTACAAATTTTAAATCCCGGATTTTTCTATTCTGATAATTCTGAAATTTTTAAAAAAAATTTGACTAAGAGTTTTTTTGATCAAATAGTTTTAACTGAAGATAGTATTGTAAATGAATTATTGAATGATAATGTCATTAAAAAAAAATATGAAATTTATATGAAGATGGCTCATTATAAGTTTTGGCATCTAATTTTATCCCGACAAAATATAGAATCTATTCGTAATAGTATTTCTGAACAGGATGTTTTTGATTATTATGTTAGAAATAAAGAAAAGTTTTCAATCCCCTGTAAATATACTTTTTGGCAATTATGGATTACTGATCCAAACGTAAGAGACCGAGCTTTGGAATTATTTAAAAAAATGACAAGACAAAAATTAGATTCAAAAGATTTTGTGCCGAAAAATTCCGAACCAGGATATGCCATAAATATTGAATTTAATCTTGAAATTGACAAGGGTAATGATCTCTATAATATTCTAATAGATGCTCAATTAAATAAAATAACAGGGCCAATACAATTAAAAAATAATCGAGAAATTTATGTTTTTCTTGTCGAAAAATCTGGCTGCGGATATAGAAGTTTTGATGAAGTAAAAGAAATATGTCGTACAGAATTATCTAATAAACTTTTTAAAGAGTATGATGACTCTATTCAGAGTGAGATTAATAAAAGATTTATTATCAAAGGATTACAGATAAATGAAAAGTATTAAATCCAGAGGTTTAGTAAAGTTCGTCATTATGTTAAAAGAAAAAGTTTTTAGATTATTTTTGGTTATTGTTTTTCACGATTGCTTCGATGAATAAAATTTAATTAACAAATTTTGAATTAGGTTTCAAAAAAAAACAATAAATTAAAGGAAAACATGGAAAATAAACCGAGAATATGTATAATTATAAAAATACTTACAAAAATATAAATTAAGACTGTCTATACTATAATTTTTTTTTTAATAAAAAAAAGCAACTTTTTTTATTAAATATCGTATTAATTATATGTTAACAAGGCAAATACTATCAAAATGAGAACAAAATCAAATTTAATATTGATTTAATTTGTTATATTAGTTCAATTCATTTATGGGCAAATAGAACAAATCGAAACTAAAAAGAAAACTGCAGTAATTGATAATTTAATTAATTATTAACGAATCTTTTGAAAGGATTCCGTTATTAAAGATTTTTGATGCAGAAAGTGATATTCCATTAGAAGAAACGGTTGCTGTAGAATCTTTTTTAGAAGATTTAGATATTAAACATAGGCACTTTGAATACATTCCTAAAGGCTATGCTTTTGGAAATGATAACAGCATTAAAGCTGATGGAGAAGCAAAGGCTACTCCTGCAAATGATTTAATTTGTAATTCATTTAATTTACCGTTAAATGGTTCGTGTTTGGTAAACAATACTCTTGTTCAGGCTGGAAGTGATTATTTTGGAGGATGTATACCAAATGGTTCTCCTTCAGTATTTTATTCATTTTCACCAACGGGGACAAATAACATGATAACCATAACTATGAGTAATTTTGATAATTACGGCAGACAATTGTATTTTATGTTGTTAAGAGGTTCTTGTCTTTCTCCAGAGATTGTTTCAGCATATTGCACAACTACACCATACTCTTCATCCGGAACAGTTCAACAAATTTATTATAATCTCGAAGCAGGAATAACATATTATGTTATGATTGCCTCACAGCCTGGTGTTGGAAACCAATTTAATTTTGACATTTGTGGATTACAGGGAATAGCTCCACCCTTAATTATAGGTCCTGAGCAAGATTGTACAGGAGCTATACCAGTTTGTGATTATCTTTATGTTCAAGAAAATTCTTATACAGGTATAGGAAATACATCAGATTTAATTTATGGTACAACCTGTTTAATAGGAGGAGAGTCTAATTCCGTGTGGTATGTTTTTACTCCACAAACAAGTGGTGATTTGGCTTTTACAATATACACCAATAATGATTATGATTGGGCTTTATATAACTTGACAGATATTGGCGGATGTCAAAATGTACCGGGTTCTACTCCAGTATTATGTAATTATTCCGGAACACCTGGAAATACAGGTACAACTTTACCAGTCAATGCAACAATTCCTCGCAGTGTGAATCATTTAGGTTCTCCTTTTATGCCTGGAATACCTGTAAATGAAGGAGTTACTTATGCTCTTTTGGTAAATAATTATAGTGCTGATGCAAATGGTTATACACTCGAATTCAATATCACTCCCGGTTCTGCTTCTATTGCAGATAATCCCCCATTGACAGGAGCATATCCAGAATTGACAAATGCATATCAATCTTGTATAGATAACAACATTATAGTTAATTTAAGCGAAAATATAAATTGTTTAAGTATCGGACAAGGTGGGTTTTCCTTAACTAACACTACAACAAGTACTAATTTTACCAGTGCAATGATAGCTTTTCAAGGAGGAAATTGCTCTTCATCAGAACTTACTAACTCATTGATAATTTCGCATAACGGATCACTAACAACAGGAACATACAAACTTGAGGTTACATCATCAAATACTATTGTGGATAAATGCGGAAATCCTATCCAGCCTGGAGGTTTTGTTGAATTTAATTATCTTGCTCCATTAATTATTACAGCAGATAAAACTATTATTTGTGGTGGCGAAACAGTTACACTCGACGCAGATGGTGCTGATGGATTAGTTACTTATACTTTAAATCCGGGAGGATTGATAAATTCTTCCGATGGAATTTTCCCCAATTTATCTCCTTCAATTACTACAACATATAATGTTAGTGCAATTTATGGAGGCTGCACTAAAACAGCAAATATTACAATAACTGTTGAAGGCAATATAATAGTTAGTGTTAATCCTTCAAATAAATCTGTTTGTGATTTTTCATCACCTGTTCTTATAAACGCAAGTACAACAATCAATGGTGAAGCCTGTTCTAATTGTATTTATAACTGGTCAAACGGGGCAAATACTCAAAGTATTAATGTCACAGAACCAGGAATTTACACTGTATCTGTTGTAACTGAAAATGGTTGCGTAGCATACAATATTGCAACAAGTAATATTTATCTTGCAGGTGGAGGAACAGGCGGAAACAGTTGTGATGTATTTTATGTGTCTCCCGAAGGTGGAGGAGACGGATTACTTAAAGAATCTCCTACTACTCTTGCTGATGCTATAGAAAAAGCTAGATGTACCCAAACCATAATAAAAATGATGGTTGGGATTTATAATCTAAATGATTTTCAGGCTGTACCAAGTTTTGTTACAATAGAAGGTGGTTACAGCTCAGATTTTCTAACAAAAACAAGTGATTTATCCGGAGGTAATAATACATCAACAATTCGCAGACAACCAGGGCCAGATACCGGATATCCTGCAGATTGTTCCGCATTCAGGGTAGAAGACGGAGCCGAAAAATTTACTATACAGAATTTGAGAATTGAAATGCCCGGTTCAGCTTATATTGAATTGAATGAAGCAGGAAGTGATCTTACTAATTATGCTATAAAACTTGGAAGTGGTTGCAAAGATTACAATATAACGAGGTGTTACATTGATGCCGGAAAAGGTGCTCCACCAGCCCCATAGTTTTTAATGTTTAAAATTTTTGAAATATGAGAGAACAAATTACAAATATAAATACAAAAATCATGAGAGCTTTGAGTTTTTGCCTTTTTTTCAGCTTTATCGTTTTAGGTTTAAATTCTCAGCCTATCACTGTGGTTTATGATTCGGGAGGTACATATAATTGGGTTTGTCCTGCAGGTGTCACATTTATTGATATAGAACTTTGGGGAGCAGGAGGAGGCGGCGCTGGTTCGGTTAATACTAACAATAACGCTGGAGGAGGAGGAGGAGGGGCATATGCTAAAAGAAATAAAATTCCTGTAACACCGGGAGAATCGTATCAAATTATTGTTGGCAATGGAGGATCAGCAGGTGGGGGTGCTTCAAATGGAGTTAAAGGTGGAGATTCAAAGGCAACATTTGGATCAATAGTAATTATTGCCGGTGGTGGGAATGGTGGAACTACTGGAGGTAGTGGTGCAGGAGGTAAAGGTGGTTCTGCATCCGGCGGTCATATAAATTATTCAGGTGGTAATGGTGCAGCTGGTTTAAATGGTAGTTATGGTGGAGGTGGAGGAGGTGGTGCTGGCTCAACAGGGCAAGGACAAAATGCTACAAATGGTACCGGAGGTGCCGCAACATCATTGTATGGTGGTTCTGGTGGTAATGGTGGAGCTACTGGTGGTGCAGGTGAAAATTTTGGAGGAGGTGGTGGAGGGGGATACGGAAAAAACAAACCTGGTGGTGCAGGGGCTCATGGTAGAGTAGCAATTTTTTATTCACTTCCACAAATAACTCAAAATCCAAGCAATCAGAATATTTGTATTAATTCCAGTGCAGATTTTAAAATTGTTGCCACTGGTACAGGAACTCTTACATATCAATGGAAATATCAGGGAGAAAATGTTACAAATGGAGTACCTGCAGGAGCAATATACAGTGGTGCTAATACGCCAGTATTAACTATAAGTGGTAATATTTCAACAGGAAACTATTCAGGGTATTATTGTGTAGTTTCAAATGAATATGGTTTTGTAATTTCTACATTAGCAGATTTAATTGTTGGGACAAATTTATCTCCAAATCCACCTTATAATTTAAGCGTTTATCCTGCCATAGCTTGTTCGGGAACAGAAAGAACATTGAGTGCTGAATCATCAACAGGTGTTATACAATGGTATTCAAGTACATGCAGTGGAATCATGGTAGCTGATAATATTTATCCAACACAAACATCTGTATATTTTGCAAAAGTTTATGATTCATCAACCGGTTGTTATAGTTCTTGCTCAGAACTGACGGTTAATGTTTATGATAATATTGAAATTATCAGTCAGCCTCAATCTACTTATTCTTGTGCTGGTGTTCCTGTAATTTTTTCTGTAATAGGAGCAGGTTCAGGAATAACGTATAAATGGCAAGTAAACCAGGGAAGTGGTTTTTCGGATATTACAAATGGAGGTGTTTATAGTGGGGCTCAAAGTTCTAATCTAACAATTTCTGATCCATCAGGTATGGATTCTTATCTTTTTAGATGTGTAATTTCAGGGACATGTAATTCTGTAATATCAAATGAAGCAACACTTTATGTATTATCCTCAGGACTTAGTGGAACAAAAACTGTTGGTACAGGAGGCGATTATCCAACATTAAAATCTGCCTTTGATGCAATAAATGCAAACGGATTATCAGGAGATCTTTACCTTTCGGTCATTTCTGATATTAATGAAACTTCGGAGTCAATTTTAAATCAGTGGGTTGATTGTTCTGGTAACTCAGGTTATAAAGTTACAATATATCCTAGTGGTGGGGTACGTACAATTTCTGGTAATTTCGGAGATTATCTAGTTACATTAAATGGGGCTGATTACGTTACTATTGATGGAAGAATAGATCTCACTGGAAATCCCAATAGCTTAATTTTTACTAATACAAATGTTAACGGTACTCCGCTTAGATTAATCAATGATGCCTGTTATAATACAATAAAATATGCTACATTCAGAGGAGCTTTGTTTGGAATTTTTGTTGGAGGTGCAAGTAATACAGGAAATGATTTTAATGTTATTGAGTATTGTGATATAAGAGAATCGCTTCCTACACTCTATATTGGTATTTTAGCATCAGGAACTGAAGGAAAAGAAAATAATGACAATATCATCAGAAATTGTAATATATATAATTTTTATGATGCATCTTATATTTGTAGAGGAATTCAAATACAATCTGGTAATACTAGATGGAAGATAATTGGAAACAGCTTATTTCAAACAACAAATCGTACAGACGCAGCGTTTTGGGGAATTGCAATTATCAATACATCAGGTGGAGAATTTATTATAGAAGGGAATTATATTGGAGGGCAGGAACCTCAGTGTGGAGGCAATAAAATGACCTATTCAAGCTCAAGTTATGGAATTACTTTTGAAGGCATTATAATGCAAGTAAGTTCTACAGGGGTTTCTGTTGTTAAAAATAATGTTATAAGAAATATAAGTTTTACATCTTTACCCGTAACTTCTTACTCACAATTAGCAATTTTTACACCAATAGATATTTATGGGGGACGTGTGGATGTTATTGAAAATACTATTGGGGATGAATCAACAGGTTCAATAAATGTTACTGTTAATGTTTATTAAACAAAAACTGCCTGGAATAATGGAATATATCATGCAGGCGAAGGAAATATTATTGGTAATAGAATAGGCTCTATAAGTTTTGCAGGAACCATAAATTATCAATGTGGTTTTAATGCAATAGAATATGTTGGAACAACAATAACAGATCAAATAATTGCCAATAACATAATAGGTCATGAAATTACTGCTAATAGTATTAGTTTTGCATCAGGTTCAACACCTGCCATGACTATGGGGGGTATTTATTTCGGAACTTCAGGAAATTTTCTTACCTCTGTAACAAATAATACTATTGCAAACATAAATATTGGAACAAGTTCTACATCGTGTTTTTTTATAGCTTTAAATAATCAAGCAACAGCTGGATCACAAAATGTTTATGGAAATCAAATATACAATATAAAAACTGCTTCAGCAACAATAGGGTCGTTTTCAACCCCTACAGATTTTCCTGCTTTTGTTGCTATTCGTACAAATAATAATTCCTCAAATTCCAATATTTACATAAGAAACAATTCAATTTATAACATTTTATCAACTAATAGTTCAGCATCATATAAACTGTTTGGAATTTTTGCCGACTTTGCAACTACCGGAAATCACTTAATAGATAGAAATTTTATCCATTCTATTTCAGCTTCAAATACATCAAATACTGTTTGGATTGAAGGTATTTGGGTGAAATCCGGAACTGTTTCTGTCGTAAATAATATGATTAGACTTGGAATAGACGGTATAAATACCAATAATTTCATTGCTGGAATTGAAATGCAAACTACATCAGATAATAATACATTATTTAATTCTATATTTATAGGTGGTACATCTACCGGGACTCAATCAACCTTTGGATTTCTAAGAAGTGCTACAACCGGAAATTCAAATATAAGAAATAATATTTTTGTAAATGCCAGAAGTGGTGGCGGAGCTATTCATTACTCATACTATTCAAGTAGTATTTCTGGACTAATAAGTAACTATAATATTTATTCAAATAATTCCGGAGGGGTTAATGCTTATTTGAATGGAGCAAATAGAACTACAATTGGGCAAATTCAAACTGCAACTGGACAAGACCAGAACTCTCTGGTTGTAATCCCTCAATTTGTTAATCCTACAGGAACTGGTTCTGATTGTGATCTTCATATACAATTAACATCCCCGGCAATAGGAGCAGGATTGAGTGGTACAGGTATTACAGTTGATTACGACAATCAGGCAAGAGATATTCCCCCTTGCATTGGAGCAGATGAAAATGTAATACCTCCTCATGCAACTAATGTTTATGGGATTTACTCTCCTGACGGAATAAATGGAAATATAACAGATTGTGAAATAATATCAGAAGGGGGTGCCCCGGGAGGAATTGGTTATAATGTTGCTGCTCCCAACGAAGAATTCTATGCAAATGTTTATGTAAGCACTTACCCTATAATTACGGTAAGCAATGTATCTTGTACAAACAGCGATATTATTTATACCACAGATTCTCCTTCTGCTAGTTGGTTGCTTGGAAATGGAGCAAATCCGAACTCTTCAACTGATAATCCTGTGTTGGTTCAATATGAATCTGTGGGTGAAAAAACTATAATTGAAAGTGTTAAAGTTTACACTAACTTTCTAAATATAACAATGGAAGCCCCAGATCCCGGAGTTATACTTGGAGCTCCTACAGGCACCGGATGCCCTACAACCTATACATACGCCAGTTCTGTTGCTGGGAGTGCAGGTTATTCTTATGAATGGAATGTTTATCCACCTTCAGGTACTCAGGCTATTGTTCATAATCAAAATAGTCCAGTTTCAGACATTACATTTATAAATCAGACTTATGTAGATCAAGTATTTTTAGTTACTCTTGATATTGAAACAGAATGCTGCGGAAAACTTCGGAGAGTAGAAAGATATATAACTATTTATCCGGGGCCCGATTTGCCTGTAGTTGATGGTGGTCCATTTAACATTTGCACCGGAGGAGCACAAGAGATTTCTTTGTTATCTCCTAATCCCGAATATTCTTATGAATGGTTTGACGCTGCAGTTGAAGGAAATCAAATTGCTTCCGGAACATCAAATGTTTTTAATAACATGCCAACCGGGGATAACTATTATTACGTTCAATCCACTAATAGTTTTGGTTGCTCAAGTCCAAGAGTTGAAATTCAAATCATCGGTATAGATGCAGATCCTCCGGTTGTTTCTAATGCTTCTACTTGTGGAGAAAATGACGTAACTCTGAGTATAGATTCTCCGGAACCTGGTTATGTTTACATCTGGCGAGAAGGCAGTTGCAATGGGACTGTGCTTCAAAGTGGATATTCTCCATTCTTTACATATAATATTTCAGAAACAACCACATTTTATGTATCAGCAGTACCTCCGGGTTGTGATACAAGTGCCTGCAGTACCCCTACCGTGCCTTATTATTTACCTTCGGAAACAATAGTCTGGGAAGGAGATGATATTGACAACCCAAATGATTGGTTTACTGCTGAAAACTGGTTAAACGGATGTATTCCTACCTGTGCTACAGATGTATTAATTCCTGGAACTGTTAGTAACTTCCCTGTAATAGATTTCCATCCGTTTATGAATTCTGAAACAAAAAATATAACAATAGAATCAGGTTCATCTCTAACTTTTGTTGATAATAAGGCGACATTATATGTATGTGGAGATTTTAATCATGCCGGTAATTTAATAACAAATGATCTTGGAACAATAGAATTCAGAGGAAATTCTGTTCAAACTTACATTAATAATGGAGGTAATGGTAGTTTTAATAATGTTAAAATAAATAATACAAGTGTAGGTATTTCTTTATCGGGTGGGGATTTCAATATCGGGTCTAAAGGAAATTTGATTTTTGTTGATGGTGCAATAATAACAGGAAGCAATAAAGTCGTTGTTCAAAACTCAAATTCCACCGCAATTACCGGTTACAATAAAAACAGTTACATTATAGGCAATTTACGCAGGTATATAAATGAATCAGTAGTATTGTATGCATTTCCTGTTGGAACATCTGACAGATATGCTCTAGCTGAATTATATAACAACAGTTTAAGTGGGGTTACATATCTTGATGCGAAATTTACTTCAAGTTTCACAAGTATTGGTGATTTAGATCCAGCAAAGGCTTTTGATGGAGAAACCAGATATAATTATATTTCTCCTGAAGGTATCTGGCAAATAAATCCAAACCAGACTCCCGGCAGTGGGTCTTATGATATTAAGCTTTGGTTTAATGACGGTGGCTATGGTACATTCGCAAATTTATCAGATGGAAAATTCGCCCCATTAAAACGACCCACGGGTTCAACTTCAGCAGAAGATTGGTCGGCAGAAGGGGGTACACATGTTCCTACTACTGTGGTTTCAGGTTATGCCCATAGAACAGGATGGACAAGTTTTTCGGATTATGGGGTGGGATATGAATTTAATCCACTACCAGTTGAATTATTGAAATTTGAAGCCATTTGCGATAATAATGAAATCCTTATTTACTGGTCAACTGCCTCCGAAGTTAATAACCATTATTTTGTGTTGGAGTATTCTTTCGATTTGAAAAAATTCACCGAAATAACACGTATTTATGGGACAGAATCCTCGAATACAGTTAATCAATATTCATATAAATATACTTTAAATTCTAATAAAAAGATTTACTTGAGACTGAAACAAATTGATTACAACAACAAAACTAACATTCTTGGTATTATAAATGTTTTATGTGACGATAATTATGATAATCCCGGAATTTACCTGTATCCCAATCCTTTCCATAGTGAAATATATATTTTAGCTGAGAATATTAGAGAAGATATTTTATTCCTTGAATTATATGATGGAATTGGAAAATTGATATTAAGTAAGTCTTACAAAATAGAGGATAGGAAGTTGGGAACATATTTGAATCTTGAATTTTTACCTCCGTCGGTTTACCATTTAAAAATTTTCGGCAGAAGATTTGTTCATAACGAAAAACTTATTAAAAAGTAGCTTGTAATTTTTAATGGATTTATTGATTTAATTCTGCAGATTTATGATTTATATAAATATAAAATGAATTTAAATTATATAATATAATATAATATATTATTTATTAAACTTTCCTAAAAGTTATTTTTCTATAATTTGACCTTTATCATGATAAACCAAGAAAATATGAAATCTTGATTCTACAAAATGCTTTTACCTACATAAAAAAATCTAACAAATATATAAAATAAGTTTTAAATAAAAAATCATTTGTATAAAATAAAAGTATAATTAAATATGTTATAATGTATTTAAATAACATGAAATATAAAAACAATTAAATAAAATAAATTAAAATAAATTTTAGAAAGTAAGATACATGAAAATAATATATTAAACTATTATTATTTTGATTAAAATATTTCTTTAAGTAAAAAAAAAAATTTAATCGTGAAAAATACATAATTAATAAAAAATACTGTATATTTGTAAAAAATTGAGAGAAATGAAAAATGTTGTAATTCTAATTAATTTTGTTGTAGTTTTGTCAACTTTTAAAGTTTTTTCGCAGGGAGTAGCGATTAATACTACTGAAGCAAATCCGCATCCCTCTGCTATTCTGGATGTAACATCAACAAATTCCGGGGTTTTAATACCGCGAATGACACAGGCTCAACGTAATGCCATTAGTACTCCTGCCGATGGATTATTGATATTCCAAACTGATAATACTTCGGGATTTTATTATTATGAAAATGGTTCTTGGCATTGGTTATTTTCGGGCAATGTACCAAGCGTTCCAGGTAATGTAGAACATTGGGTTAGACCTGCTGCAGCAGATTATATCCATCCAGAACATAATGCAAATATTCGGGTTCATGATGCAAATCAAACTTATGGTTTGTACTATGATGGCAGTACAAATCAATATGGAGTTTTTTCGCAAACCAGTTCTGCTACCAGCCCAACTGCTGCTGTAGTTGGTTTTTCTAATGTATCTGGAAATCAAACTTATGGATATTTGGGGTTTAATGGAACTTATACCGCTCCAACTTCAGGATTTGGATCAGTTTATGGTTCTGGGGTATATGGTGTAGTGGATGATCCAGGACGAACTGCCGGCTTTTTTCGATCTACAGGAAATGCTGAATATGCTGCTTTAATTTCTTATTCTGACGTGTGGATTCCGGGCTTTTTTTATGGTGACCACATTGATGAAACCTATGCTTCAAGACCCTCTATTTATGCTCAAATGAATACTTTTGTTGATGTTACTGGATATCAATCAGCTGTTAAGGGATATTCTGAATATAAAGCCGGTACAACTAATAATACAGGTACTACTGTAGGAGGTTCTTTTTATGGGATTGGCAATCAGCAAGATGCTTATGGAGTTATGGGAATTGCTTCATGTACAGGTACTGCTGCTTATGGTGTGGGAGTATATGGCGAAAGTAGCGATAATAGAGGAGGAACTGATTACTTTTTAAACAATGTTGCTGCGGTTGAGGGTAATGGAGCTTGGGGAACAAATGCATATACTTTTGGTGTAACTGGTAGAGTATCTGGGACAGGAAATAGACAGGGAGGGGTGCTAGGTACTTGGTATACAAATTATTATGGTGCCCTTGGATATAAAAATAGCGCTGGTAATTCTTTTGGGCTTTTATATGTTGGAGGAGCAACAACAACTGCAAAATCTGGATTTAATTCAATAAAATCCGGCATAGGAATGGGAGGTTATGGGGATCTAATGGGTGGATGGATTAGGGGTAATTTATATGGTTTACATTTAAAGGCAGATAGATATACTCTTTATGTTGATGGTAATCATTATACTAATGGAGTAATTGCAAGTTTGAGTAATAATTCCCAAGATGAAAATAGAAACCTAAGTTTCGTACCTACATCCACCAAAATTGAAATTCAAACATCAGGTCAGTTTGAACTTAATAATAAAGAAATGATAATTTCTTTTCCGACCGAATTTACCGAACAAGTGAGCAATAATCAACCCATAATCGTAACACTAACAGCAATGGGTGGTTTTGTAAATATGTATTTGGATTATGTAAACTCAAATGAATTTAAAGTTATTGCAGATTATTCTCAAATAGATGTTTCCAGAATTAATAAAAAAATAAAAGTAAATTGGATAGCTGTTGGTGTGAGGAAAGGTTATGAAAACTTTAATGTTCCTCGAGAAATTCTCTCAAAAGAATACGATTATTTAATGGATGGAGTTATGCATAACGAATCTGATACAGAAACTAATGCAACTCCAATTTGGTGGGATGGAAATAATTTACATTTTACACCTATACCAGAGATTCCACTCGACAAAAATATTCGACGAATCACACCTGAAAAAAAAGAAATGAATCGTACTAACTCTGATGACAGATAACTTTTGCAAAGATTAAGTAAGTTAATTTTATATTATTTAATTTACGGAAAGTTTATTATCACAATAATTATTTTTAAATTCTTCTATTTGTGGCATTAAAATACTATTTGTTCTTTCTACTACATTTTTTTGTTATTGTTTTTTAGTTTTTCTAAAAAATTATATTTTCACGGAAAAATTTTAAAATATGAAAAAATTACTTGTATTTATAGTATTGACCTGCATAATATTATCTGGATTTGCTCAGGTTGTTGGTGGAGTTCATTCTAAACTTGCCAAATATTATAAAAATCAACAATGGGAAGATTGTGCTTTTAAGGCAGATAGGATGATTCTCAAGCCAAAATACGAAAAAGATGCAGAAGTTTATCTCTACCTTGCAGCTTCATATAATAAAATCTTTTTAATGTGTCTGGAAGATACTACTCTGTTGTACAAAGTTCCCGACTATGTAAATGCTTATGTTTATGCTTTGAAATATTCGCAGAAATCATTGAAACTTGATAAAAAGGCAAAAAAGTATTTTCCAAAAAATGATTTCTTGCTCGAGGAAATTGCTATTTCAGGTATTCATTACATAGATCATTATATTTCGATAAACAAAATACCAAAAGCAGTATCTTATTTAAGAAAAATTCAACGTACATACACAGATGAAAACCTTAATTTTATGTTGGGAGTATTAAGTGCAAAAATAAATGATAATCAAACTGCAAATCAACTAATTAAAGAATATTTTTCGATTATTCGTGAGAATAAAACCGTTAAAAACACAGATTTCATTGCTATTGATGCTTTTGATATATTTGTAAATCATTTGATAAGTCAGGAACCTCCTCTAATTGATTCTGCAAAAAATGTTATTACTTTGGCAAAAAAAACTTTTCCGAATGACGAACTGATAGCCTATCTTGAAAAAGTGGTCAGCGATCCGGAAATTAAATTATCAAAACCAGAAAATGCAAAGAAGACTGGAATATTAAAACATGTAAAAATAAATACTTCGAGTGGCGATGAAGAAGATTATGATGAGGATAAAGATGAATAAATTAAAAATATATGATTGGAATTATTGGTGGTACAGGTCTTGAAAAAAGTGAGATTCTAAAATCTCCTAAGAAAATAAAAATCACAACAAGATTTGGAGATCCATCTTCTTCGGTAATTACAGGTGAAATAGGCGGTAAACAAGTTTTTATTATTAAAAGGCATGGCGAAGAGCATACAATTACTCCAAGCTATGTGAATTATAGAGCAAATATTCAATGCCTGAAAGATTTAGGATGTAAAAAAATCCTAGCTACCACTGCATGCGGGAGTTTGAGAGAAGAAATAAAACCCGGAGATTTTGCTTTAGTAGATCAGTTTATAGATTTTACTAAATTCAGAAAAAATACTTTCTTCGAAAGTTTCGAACCCGGCGAAATGAAACACTATCCAATGGCAGAACCTTATTCCGAAGAAATAAGGGGAAAAATTATTCTTGCGGCTGAAAATGTCGGCATAAAACTTCATACCAAAGCTACCATGATAACAATTGAGGGGCCGAGATTTTCAACTAAAGCTGAATCAAAAATGTTTAGAATGTGGGGAGCCGACCTTATAAATATGAGCACTGCTACAGAAACCATTCTTGCAAACGAAGCGGAAATTCCTTATGCTGCGATTGCCATAGCAACTGATTATGACTGCTGGAAAGAGAATGAAGAATACGTTTCTATAGATATCGTTTTACAGAATTTTAATAAATCTATAAAAAATTTAATCAACTTGCTTCAGAAAACCATCACTATCCTTTGATAAAAACTATGAACGAACAATTGTTGGCTTACGAAGTTTTGCGAATAATAAACTCAAAACCATTATTTTGGGAGGACCATTATCTTAGAATGAATAAAACCGTTTTTAATATTTGCGGACAAAATATTGACCAGAACTCTTTTAAAATCGCATTGAAACAAAAAATTCAGACAGAGAATCTTGTTATTGGAAATCTTAAAATCGTTATAAATATCTTAAATAATCGGCCTGATGAAAATTTCGAAGTTTTTGTTATACCGCACCGTTATCCTACCGAAGATGAATACAGATGCGGAGTTAAAACTTTGAGCTTTTATTACGAAAGAGAAAATCCTGAAAATAAAATCTGGAAGCAAGATATTCGCGATGTTGTTGATAGTTTGATAAAGGAAAAAAATGTTTACGAAGTACTTTATCTTGACAATAATAATTGTTTTACAGAAGGAAGTCGTTCAAATTTGTTTTTTATAAAAGATAATAAACTTTATTCGGCTCCTGAAAATAAAATTTTGCATGGTGTAACCCGAAAATACATTATTAAAATTGCAAGTGCCACAGGAATTGAAGTCGTTCATGAAGATATTCCATTAAGCAAAATTTCAAAATTTGATTCAGCATTTATTTCAGGCACTTCTCCAAAAATACTTCCACTATCCTTTATTGATGATATTGAATTTAATGTTGAAAATGCTACATTACGAAAACTGATGTCTGAATTTGACCTTTTGCTTGATAATTATTTAAAAAATCTTGTTTTTTAATGCATAAAAAGCTCTTATTTGTTTCTTTGGGTACATTATCAATGATTGTGGGAATTATTGGAATCTTTGTGCCAGGTTTACCAACAACACCTTTTTTACTGCTTGCAGCATATATGTTCCTTAAATCTTCAAAATCTTTGTATAATTTTATAATGACAAACAAATTAACTTCAAAATACTTACAACGATATTACCAAAAAAGAGGTATGACCGTTTGGCAAAAAATTTATTCAATTACATTGATGTGGACAATGATTATAATTAGTTTGTTTTTTTTTATTAAGAATGTCAATGTTAAATTTTTGGTTATTGTACTTGGAGTTATCGGCAGCATTGTAATGGGTTTTATTGTGCGAACAGTTAAATAAGATTTTATCTTTTCATATAATTAAATTTCATAAAAATTTCTGATTTTTAGTTCATACGGAAAAATACCTATAAAATTGCGTATTTACCGTATGTTTAATAATAAAAAATACTTACTCTAATCAAGTACTCCTATGCTAATTTTGCCGTGGATAAAAATTTAATTTCATGCAAATAGAATTTTTAAAAAATAGACTTCAAAATTTTAAATCAGAAGAAATATTGAAATTTTTGGATGAAAATTATTCAGGTGAAGTAGTTTTTACAACAAGTTTTGGTGCAGAAGATCAGGTAATAACTGATATGATTTGCAGAAATAATCTAAACATTAGAATTGTTACTTTAGACACAGGAAGATTATTTGAAGAAACATATAAAGTATTTTATTCAACATTAGAAAAATACCGGATAAATATTGAGGTATTATATCCACAAAATAAACCATTGGAAAAACTATTATCAGAAAAAGGACCATATAGTTTTTATGAATCTGTTGAAAATAGAAAAGAATGTTGTTATATTAGAAAAGTAGAACCTTTATCTAGAGCAATAAGGGGGTATAAGGTTTGGGTTACCGGAATAAGAGCTGAGCAATCCACCGGACGAGCATCAAATCAATTTGTGGAATATGATGAAAAAAATAAAATAATAAAAACACATCCGGTTTTCAGATGGACACTAAAAGAAATAAATGAATATATTGTTAAGAATAATGTTCCGTATAATAGTTTGCACGATAAAGGATATGTGAGTATTGGTTGTGCTCCCTGCACCCGAGCAATTCGACCGGGCGAAGATTTCAGAGCAGGCAGATGGTGGTGGGAACAGAATTCAGGTAAAGAGTGTGGATTACATTCAAAATAAATTTATGGATTTCATCATAGTTCCGTTAATTATAGCATTTTTATTTGGGATAGCAATGGGAGGAAGTGGGATTGCCCCATCTTTTTCAACAGTTTTTGGAGCCGAATTTCTGAATCAAAAGTATATACCATGGTTATTTGGAATTTTTGTATTTTTAGGAGCTCTGATCTCTGGTCAAAACACTACAAACACGATTGCAAATGAGATTATCAGCAGCAAATATCTTAATACTCTTATAATATCAATAATTTTATTTTCTGTATTTATTTCAATACTGATTGCAGATATTTTCGGTATTCCTCAATCAACAAGTCAGTCAACAGTTTTTTCTTTAGTAGCTGCTTCAGTTTATTTTCATGATTTCAGAGAAAGTTTTGTATTGGTTGAGATTTTACCTACATGGTTTATCGCACCTTTCATTTCTTTTATTATGACATTTTTACTTGGAAAATTTATTTACAAACCATTGCGGAAAACCGGAATCACAATATCAGCAAAAGTTAATAATCATTTTTTCACTAAAGGATTTTTATTGTTGATGGCTTTGTATGTTTCATATTCAATTGGATCAAATAATGTAGCCAATGCAGCAGGCCCTGTAAATTCAATTATTACCGAAAAACTACATTTAAATGGGAATAATTCATTTACCATGTTATTGTCTATAATAATTATTTCACCTGGATTTGGAATAGGTTCCGCTCTTTTTTCAAAAAAAATATTAAAAAATACAGGGAAAGAAATTTATCTTTTCGGAAGATTCGAAGCTCTTATAATTGCCTTTGTTTCGGGAACAATTTTATTACTAATCTCAATTTTTAAAGGTATTCCTACATCATTAGTACAGTTAAATGTTGCGGCAATTTTAGGTATAGGTGTTGCAAAACTTGGAATAAAAAACATTTTCAAAAAAACACAAGTTAATAAATTCTTTTTAATGTGGATTATTTCACCGATTATTTCTTTTTCGTTGACGATTCTATTGTTAACAATTTTAAATTAAACCTGTTAGTATGAAAAATTTTATAGACAACAAACATTTAAAACAACTGGAAGACGAAGCTATTTTTATTTTAAGAGAAGCAGCAGCTCAATTTGAAAAACCAGTAATTTTATTTTCGGGAGGAAAAGATTCAATAGTTCTTGTTCATTTAGCTCAGAAAGCATTTTGGCCGGCAAAATTTCCTTTCCCTCTTTTGCACATTGATACAGGTCATAATTTTGATGAAACATTAAGTTTTAGAGATGAACTTGTTACGAAATTAGAATGTACGCTATACGTTGCTTATGTTCAGGATTCTATTGATAAAGGCAGAGCTATTGAAGAAAAAGGAATTAACGCCAGCCGCAATAAATTGCAAACAATAACATTATTGGATTTTATCGAGGAAAATAAAATTGATTGTGCAATTGGAGGTGGTCGTCGCGACGAAGAAAAGGCAAGAGCAAAAGAAAGAATATTTTCGCATCGAGATGAGTTTGGACAATGGGATCCCAAAAATCAACGTCCAGAATTATGGAATATTTTTAACGGACGAAAATACCAAGGAGAACATTTTAGAGTATTCCCCATAAGTAACTGGACAGAACTCGATGTATGGCAATATATTTATCAGGAGAATATAAATTTACCATCTTTGTATTTTACACATAAACGTAAGGCATTTAATCGCGATGGAGTATGGTTAGCTTGGGCACCCTTTATGAAACTAAAAGATGATGAAGAAATTGTTGAATTAGATGTCAGGTGTAGAACAATAGGAGATATTACTTGTACCGGCTTAACATTGTCTCATGCTGATAGTTTGGATGATATAATTGCCGAAATAGCAGCATCAAGAATCACAGAACGAGGAGGTAGAGCTGATGATAAACGAAGCGAGGCTGCAATGGAAGATAGAAAAAAAGAAGGATACTTTTAAATTAACAAAAATATTTGGAAAAATGGATGGGAAAGGATTATTAAGATTCACCACAGCAGGTAGCGTTGACGATGGTAAAAGTACATTAATCGGGAGGTTATTATATGACAGTAAATCTATTTTTGAAGATCAACTCGAAAGTATTTCTGAATTTTCTAAAAAGAAAGGAAATGCAGAAATAGATTTATCTTTGTTAACCGATGGCTTGCGAGCCGAAAGAGAACAAGGTATTACTATTGATGTTGCTTACAGGTATTTTTCCACCCCAAAACGAAAATTTATTATTGCCGATACTCCTGGTCATATTCAATATACCCGAAATATGGTTACAGGAGCATCTACAGCCGACCTAGCAGTGATTTTAATTGATGTTCGTAATGGTGTTACTGAACAAACTATCAGACATACATATATTGCAAAACTTCTTGATCTAAAACACATTATCTATTGTGTTAACAAAATGGATTTACTGAATTATAAACAAGATGCTTTCGAGAATGTAAAAACTGAAATAGAAGAATTATCTCTCAACTTAGATGTTACAAACTATAGTATTATTCCAATTTCTGCTAAATACGGAGATAATGTTGTGTCAAGATCCAAAAATATGGAATGGTTTCCAGGAGACAATCTTTTAAGTCTTCTTGAGAATCTCGAAATTTCCAATAATATAGAAAAATCATTGACTCGGTTTCCTGTACAATATGTAATCCGTCCGAACAATGATGAGTTTCATGATTTTAGAGGATATGCAGGAAGACTGTCAGGTGGAAAATTTATAGTGGGGCAGGAGGTTTGTGTTTTGCCTTCAATGCATAAAACTAAAATCAATGAAATTGTTGAATATCAAACCTATTTAGAATCTGCAAGTGATGGTGATTCAATAATCATTACTCTTGAAGATGACATTGATATTTCAAGAGGTGATTTGATAGTCCCTTTAAACGAATTACCAAATATTAGTAAAGAAATAATGGCAACAATTTGTTGGTTTAATGAAAAGCCATTGCAATTGAAAGGAAAATATCTTATCAGGATGCAGACTTCCGAAACTAAAGCTGTAATTGATGATTTGATTTACAAAATTGATATTAATAATCTTGAAAAAAATTATGAATTTAAATCATTATCAATGAACGACATCGGCTTAATAAAAATTAGAACTGCCAATTATGTTTTTACCGATGATTATTTATTAAATCATGTTACAGGGAGTTTTATTATTGTAGATCCAAATACAAATGAAACTGTTGCTGCAGGTATGATTCAGAATTCTTAGTATAATAAACAAAAAGAATAAAATTTAAATTCTAAATATTAAATTTGATGAAAAAATTTTATGAATAGAGATAATGCCTTTGAGCTTTTGAAAAACTATGTAAAAAATCCAAAGTTAATATCCCATTGCATCGCTTCAGAACTAATAATGCGTAAACTGTCAGAATATTTTGGCGAAAATGAAGAGGAATGGGGACTTGCCGGTCTATTACATGATATAGATGTTGAAATTACCAACGCAGACCCTAAAACTCACGGTCAAGTAAGTCTAAAAATTTTATCTGATGCAGGCATTCCTGAAAAAGTAATAGAAGCTATATCTCGACATAATGAATATTCATCTCCTATGCCAAGAATTACAAGATTAGATCATGCTCTTGCATCCGGTGAGACAATAAGTGGAATAATATTCGCCACTGCTCTTGTTTATCCAGACAAAAAAATATCTTCCGTAAAACCTTCAAGCGTTATAAAACGAATGAAAGATAAACGCTTTGCCGCTAGCGTTAAACGCGAAAATATAATGGAATGCGAAAAAATCGGCATCCCACTTATGGATTTTGTTAGCCTTTGCCTTGATGCTTTGAAATATGCTGATCTGGAATTTTGAGAGCATTAATTCAGTCCTGAACAATAAGAAAAGAATAAATTAAATAATAATTTGAAATTATTGATTCAAAAGAGAAAGCTGAGGTGGTGAGATTTTTTTGATAAAATTATTTTTCTGATTCAATAAAATATTGAAAAATTATTTTTGTAAAAAAGAGACATTAGAAATTAAAATTTTCGATGTATATATTTTCAACTTATGAATTTTTAAATTCTTATAAAAAAATGTGTAAAAATTTTACCAAAATGAAAATTCATAATAATTTATTTGTAGTTAAATTAAACTACGCGATTATTTTATGATACAGTTTCGGTTTATAGATAGTAAATTTTTTTGAAAATATTATTCTGTGATACAAAATAATGTGGAAAAATTATTATTTTTGTAAAAATTTTTACTAATGTCATCTGAAGTTTACGATAAAAGGCTTGTTAATTTGTATTCTTATGTATTGAAAGTTACACATTGTCCTTATTGTAACAGTACGAAGTTTTATCATCACGGTAGGTATAAATATACAGAAAGGTACAGATGTTGCAGTTGTAAACGAACTTTTATTCCAAGTACCGGAACATCAATACATTATTTGAAGAAGAAAGTTGTTTTTATCGAGTATGCTGAGGATATTAAAAATAGAGGTTTAGATACACTCCGTGCAATGTGTAAGAGATTAAAAATTGCTCCACTAACAGCATTTGACTGGAGACATAAAATATTGGCCTCGCTTTCTCCCGAAGAATTTACATTTGGTAGAGAGGTTATTTGTGATGATTTGTGGTTTCGATTTAGTCGTAAGGGTAGGAAAGGAGTGGATAATCCCCGAAAGCACGGAGGTAAAATTACTCTTGCCGATGATAAAAATTGTTCTAAAACCGTAACATCAACCGATGAAACAGCATCAATGTTTAGACTTGCAACAGTAGGTAAGCTAAGGGAAAAACATTTGTTGAAAGTACTTTGCGGAAGGATAAAACCGGAAAGTAAAATCATAAGTTCTTCGCGAAACTGTTATTTAGGTTTTGTTAAGAAAATG
>LUZK01000034.1 GCA_001603595.1 Bacteroidales bacterium Bact_19 | reverse complement strand
CAGATGTGTATAAGAGACAGCGATATAAAAGCTTATAATCATGATAAGCATTTTATTATCGATTTAGGAAAACCTGAAGCAATTTTGCAGCTCGAAAGCTATTTGAAAAAACAAAAACAAAATATATAAATAGCTAATTTCCACTTATTTAATTTCAAATATTTTAAATTTTTTACATTTTTATCCAGACTTAATATTTATTTTTTTATATTTGCAAAAAAGGATTAAAATGGCAAATCTCATAGAAAACGCTTTTGTTTTTAATCCTAAATTTAGAATCTTAAGACATTCTATATTTTGGATATTGTATTTGCTTTATAGTGTAATAATTGCTGAATTTGGGTACGGATTTAATGGCATATACAATTATGCCTTTGTTGTTATAATTGATATTTTATCTGTTTATTATTTACTTAATGTTGTTATTCCGGCTTATATAATTAAGAAGCAAAATCCTAAAATGTTTTTTATAAGTCTTTTAGGTATTGTTGCAGTGAATTTTACATTAAACTTTATCAATCTAAACTATATCTTTAAAGTTCCTGCTGACAATATTTCTGATTTAGTACAACATCAATTCTATAATTTGCAGCTTTCCATTGTTTTTATTATTGCCGGTGCCGGAATAAAACTATTTAAATATGCTTATGAAAGCGTATCAAAGATAAATGAACTTGAGAAAGATAAAATATCAACAGAATTGGATTTCTTAAAAACGCAAGTAAATCCACACTTTTTGTTTAATATCTTGAATACTTTATACATTCAAACAAGACTGGATCCTAAAAATTCTGCTGAAATGATACTCAAACTTTCTGATTTATTAAGATATCAACTATATGAATGTTCCGATGATAAGGTGTTGCTAAAATCAGAGATTGAGTATTTGCAAAATTATGTTGATTTAC
Source organism: Bacteroidales bacterium Bact_19 (assembly GCA_001603595.1). GTDB lineage: Bacteria > Bacteroidota > Bacteroidia > Bacteroidales > ML635J-15 > Bact-19. The sequence goes on along the minus strand of LUZK01000034.1, from coordinate 79,475 downwards.
AAAAAATGAGAATTACAAATGTTGACATAAAATTTGAACAAAATGGTAATTTTAGTGGGTTAATGATACATCCTTTTATTTTTATCCCATTAATTGAGAATGCATTCAAGCACGGAATAAAAAATAAGGGGGATAAAAATTTTATTCATATTTTTGTAAATATTGTAGAAAAATATGTTATATTTGCAGTGAAAAATTCAAAATATGAAACAATTGTAAAACAGAGCGAGATGAAAAATTCAGGATTAGGGTTGATAAATTTAAAAAGACGTCTCGATTTGTTGTATAAAAACAAATATGAATTAAATATTGATAATGGTGATAATTATTTTAATGTTGAACTAAAAATAAATCTAGAATGATGAAATGTATTATTATTGACGACGAACCTCTGGCACGCGAAGGTATGAAATTAAACATCGGAGAATTATCCAATTTAACACTAGTGGGAGAATTTGAAGATGCTGCAAGTGCTAATGAATTTCTCAAAAAGAACGACGTTGATATCATGTTTCTTGATATCGAAATGCCGGGAATCACAGGACTAGAATTTCTGAGAAGTCTTTCTAATCCGCCTATGGTGATTCTTACTACTGCTTATCCTCAGTATGCTGTTGAAGCTTACGAATTGGATGTTGTTGACTATTTGGTAAAACCAATTAAACTCGACAGGTTCATTAAGGCTATTGCAAAAGCTGAAGAATATATTAAACTATCTAAAAATACTGCTATTTTTGAAGCTATCGAAGACGACTTTATTTTTATTAAATCTGAAAGAAAATACATCAAAATTAAATTTGATGAATTACTATTTATCGAAGGTCTTAAAGATTATGTTATAGTTCATGCTACTCACGGCAGATATATGACAGCCATGAATGTTAAAACCATTCATAACAAACTTCCTGAAGATATTTTCTTTAGAGTTAGTAAATCTTATATTATCAATGTTAATCATATTGATGACATTGACGGTAATTATGTTAACATAAGAGAAAATAAAATTCCTATAGGACGTTCATATAGAGATGTATTCCTTGAATTTGTTAATAAACGTTTGTTAAGAAGATAAAAATTTAAAAGTCAGCTTTATGCTGACTTTTTTAATTACATAATTTATTTTCGTTTATTGCCTTGAAAATATTTATTGATTATAATTCTTTACTTGATCGTACTGCCGGAGATGTTGAATTAATTAAAGAAATTGTCTCTTGGTTTGATAGTCAATTGCCGATTATTGAGAAAGAATTAATTGAAATTTCATCAAAGAATGATCTTAATGAAATTGCTTTTTTTTGCCATCGAATCAAAAGTTCTGTTGGTACACTAAGTTTTGATGCTCTTTATGATAAATTAAATTTTTTGGAACAGGAAGCAAAAAAAAATAATACCTTAATTGACTATAATTTAGAAATTTTATTTATTTTTACCTCATTGAAAGAACATTTAACCGAATTAAAGAAACATTTTAAATTATAAAACTATGGGAATTTTTCAAAAACTTAAAGGCGAATTTATTGACATTATTGAATGGTTAGATCCAACCAACGACACCATTGTTCATCGTTTTGAAAGATATAACAATGAGATTAAAATGGGTGCGAAATTAACTGTGAGAGAATCTCAAGTTGCTGTATTTATCAATGAAGGCCAAATTGCTGATGTATTTCCTCCGGGAATGTACACTCTTCAAACTCAAAATATGCCTATTCTCTCAACTTTAAAAGGATGGAGCTATGGTTTTAATAGCCCCTTTAAAGCTGAAGTATATTTTGTAAATACAAAAAAATTCCTCGACAATAAGTGGGGAACTCCAAATCCAATTATGCTACGTGATCCTGAGTTTGGTCCAATTCGTATCCGTGCTTTTGGGGTTTATGAATTTAGAGTTGTTGACCCTGTTGTTTTTATTAGAGATATCGTTGGAACTGATGGCAACTTTACCACCGAACAAGTTACCAACCAGCTTAGAAATATCATAATCACAAGATTTACAGATGCAATCGGAGAATCAAAAATTCCTGTTCTGGACATGGCCGGAAATTTAAATGAATTTTCTCAAAAAGTAGGTCAATTTATTATTGAAGAATACAGACATTATGGTCTTGAAATGACCAAATTTTTAGTTTCTAACATATCCTTACCACCAAATGTTGAAGAAGCTCTCGACAAACGTTCAAGTATGGGTATTATTGGCAATCTGAATCAATATACACAATTTCAGGCTGCTAATGCTATGGAAGCTGCAGCAAATAATCCGTCCGGAGGAGGTGCTGCCGATGGTATGGGACTTGGAATGGGTTTCGCTATGGCAAACTCTATGATGAACTCAATGAATCAGGCAAATAATCCTTATAATCAGCAGCAAGTAACTCCTCCACCACCCCCAATCCCTAACGCTGTTGTATTTCATGTCGTTATAAATGGTCAACAAGCAGGACCTTATGATTTAAATACTATTAAACAACTCATTGCTCAAAATCAAATTACAAGACAAACTTTGGTTTGGAAGCAAGGTATGGCTAATTGGGATGTAGCCGAAAGAGTTTCTGAAATACAAGTTCTGTTTGGGGCTGTTCCACCTCCTGTACCTCCATTGTAAAAATATTTTTTTAAACAAAATCTGAAAATTTTTGTTATTGTATGGTCTGTTAATAATTTAACAAATCAAAGAGTTTATTTTTTGGGGAATTTATGATTTTTATCATAATTTTGAAAAAGTAATGAAAACTAGTTTTTGTTTATTTTGAAGTTTAGTTTAAAGTTAATGATAAATGAATAATATTATCAAAATTAGAAAAGGTCTTGATATAAAATTAGCCGGAAAAGCAGAGAAAAGTATTATTGGCGAGATTAATTTTGAATCTGTTTCAATACGACCCGCAGATTTTCCGGGTTTGATTCCAAAATTATTAAAAAAAGAAGAAGATGAAGTAAAAGCTGGAGAAGTTGTATTTATTGATAAATATCGTCCCGAGATAGTTTTTACTTCTCCTGTGAGTGGAAAAATTATGTCAGTAATTCGAGGAGAAAAAAGAAAAATCCTTGAAATTATTATTCAAAAAAATGATTTGAATGATTTTGTTAATTTTCCACTACTTGCAGATGAAAAGTCTCCTGAAAAAATAAAGGAATTATTTGTTAATTCTGGTATATGGCCGCTTTTTAAACAAAGACCTTACGGAATTATTCCCGATCCAAAGGATACTCCCCGCGATATCTTTATCAGCTTTTTTGACTCAGCTCCATTAGCAGCAGATTATGAATTCATTCTTAAAAATAATATAGAAGAAATTAATCTTGCTCTAAGTAAAATTACTAAATTAACAAACGGAAATGTGTTTTTATGTTTTCATAACAATTCCGTTTTAGCAAAAGATATAATAGAAATAGATAATATTAATAAGTATTATTTTAAAGGTCCACATCCCTCCGGATTATCAGGAGTGCATATTAATAAAATAAAACCTATAAACAAAGGCGAAATAATCTGGACACTTAAAGCTACAGATTTGACAATTATAGGAAATTTTATAAAAACAGGAAAATATTACCCCGAAAGAATAATTTCTTTTGCCGGCTCAGAAGTTAAAAATCCCGGATATTATAAAACTATTGCCGGTGCTAATCTTTCGGAAATTATTAAGGAAAATGTTAAATCACAGAATGCAAGAATTATTTCAGGAAATGTTCTTACTGGAACAAATATTACGGAACGACAATTTTTAGGATTTTTTGATAATCTTGTATGTGCCATACCCGAAGGAAATAAATATGAATTTTTGGGTTGGCTTAAGCCCGGAATTAATAAGTTTTCTGCTTCTGCTACATTCTTGTCAAAATTATTCCCGAAGAAGGAATATGAGATTGATACAAATCTCCATGGAGGCAAAAGAGCTTATGTAGTTACAGGACAATACGAAAAAGTTTGTCCCATAGATATTTACCCGCAAATATTAATAAAAGCCATTCTTGCCGAAGATATTGATAAAATGGAACAACTGGGAATATACGAAGTAATTGAAGAAGATTTGGCACTTTGCGAATATGTATGTACTTCAAAAATTGAGGTTCAAAGTATTTTGAGAAAAGGTTTAGATTTGGTACGTAAAGAATTTGCTTAAAACATAAAAACAATGAATTTTTTAAGGAAAACGCTCGATAAAGTAAAGCCTAATTTTGAAAAAGGAGGCAAGTTTTATTTTTTGCATTCTACTTTTGATGCAATGGAGACCTTTTTGTTTGTGCCTAATAAGGTAACACGAACGGGTGCACATATCCGTGATTTCATGGATATGAAAAGAAATATGATTGTTGTTTTCATTGCTTTATTACCGGCTTTGTTTTTCGGTATTTGGAATACCGGCTATCATCATTTTTTATCAATAGGTGAGGATCCAACTTTTTGGGGAAATGTACTTTACGGACTTAAAAAAATTATTCCTCTTTATATTGTTGTATATGCCGTGGGTGGTGCAATTGAAGTAGCTTTTGCTCAAATTAGAAAGCATGAAGTTAATGAAGGGTTATTTGTAACAGGAATGTTAATTCCTTTAATAGTTCCTGCAGATATTCCTTTATGGATGCTTGCAATTGCAACTGCTTTTGCTATTCTTATAGGTAAGGAAATTTTTGGCGGTACAGGAATGAATATTTTAAATCCCGCATTAACAGCCAGAGCATTTTTATTTTTTGCTTATCCTGCTTGGATGTCTGGAGATAAAGTATGGATCAGCGGCATGATGTCAGGCGAAAATATTATTGATGGATTCTCCGGAGCAACTTTATTAAGTCAAGCTGCTGCAGGTAGTACTAATTTTGTTAATGGGTTAGGGGAAAGCCTATCAGTTTCGGATATGTTTTGGGGCTTTATACCCGGTTCTGTAGGAGAAACCTCTGTAGCTGCTATATTAATTGGAGCTTTTATTCTTATTATAACCGGAGTAGGAAGCTGGAAAATCATGTTATCCACTTTAATAGGAGGAATAACTATGGGATTACTTTTAAACATATTAGAAGTAAATCCTTATATGGCTCTACCCTGGTATGAACATTTGTTACTTGGAGGATTTGCTTTCGGATTGGTATTTATGGCAACAGATCCCGTTACTGCTGCACAAACCGAAAGAGGTAAATATATATATGGATTTTTAATAGGATTTTTAGCAATTCTTATACGTGTATTGAATCCGGCATATCCCGAAGGAATGATGCTCGCTATATTATTGATGAATGTTTTTGCTCCACTTATTGATTATATGGTAATTCAATCTAATATTAAGAAAAGAATTAAACGTCTTCAAAAAATAAATTCATAGTTATGGATAAGAATAGTAATAAGTACATTTTCATCTATTCGGTTGCAATGGTGGTTATTGTTGCGCTGGTTTTAACTTCGATTTCTGTATTCTTGCAACCAAAACAAAAGAAAAATATAGATCTCGAAAAAAAAAGAAATATTTTATCTGCAATAAAAATTGAATATGATAAAAATGACGTTGAGAAGGTTTTTGATGAATATATTATAGAAATGTTTGTCATAAATACCGAAGGCGAAAGAATAGAAGGAATCAATCCTTTGGAAATAAACTTAAAAGATCAGTTAAAAGATTCTCCCGAGAATCAAAAATGGCCGATATACATTGCATCAATGCCAAACGGTGAGAAATCTTACATTTTTTCGTTTTACGGTACAGGACTTTGGGGACCTATTTGGGGTTATGTTGCTCTTAAAGAAGATTTTAATACTGTAACAGGAGCATATTTTGACCATAAATCCGAAACTCCAGGGTTAGGTGCTGAAATTGCTACAGAAAATTTTCAGATGAAATTTACCGGGAAAACAATTTTTAACGAAAACGGAGAATTTGTATCTATTGATGTGCGTAAAGGTGGAGTAGGAAATGATATTCATGCTGTTGATGCAATTTCTGGAGGTACGATTACTTCAACCGGTTTAAAAAACATGTTGCATAGTTGTTTTAGTGCATATTTGAAATTTATTGAAAAAAATAAAAATTAAAATATTATGTTGTCAAAGAAAAACCTTAAACTATTAATTGATCCAATAAACAAAAATAATCCCATTACCGTACAAGTTTTGGGAATTTGTTCTGCATTAGCCGTTACTGTAAAAATGAAGCCTGCTTTTGTTATGGCATTAAGTGTTATTTTTGTTGTTGGTATTTCAAATTTTATTATTTCTTTACTTAGAAATGGCATCCCAAAACGAATTAGGATTATTGTTCAGTTGGTAGTAATAGCATCATTGGTTATTATTGTTGATCAGTTTTTAAAAGCTTATGTTTTTGACGTTAGTAAACAGCTTTCAGTTTTTGTTGGGCTAATTATCACTAACTGTATAGTTATGGGACGTTTAGAAGCTTTTGCTATGGCTAATTCTCCCGGAAAAAGTTTTTTAGATGGAATAGGTAATGGTGCCGGTTATGGTGCTATTCTGATCATTGTCTCGTTTTTTAGAGAATTGTTTGGCAGCGGAACAATTTGGAATTACCGTGTTGTCCCGCAGTCCTGGTACGAAGCCGGCTATTCCAATAACGGGTTAATGATATTACCACCCATGGCATTGATCATTGTTGGAATAATCATTTGGGTTCAAAGAAGCAAAAATCGTGATTTAATTGAAAAAAATTAAATAACTTAAATTATGGAAAACTTACTAAATATTTTCGTAAAATCAATTTTTATTGATAATATGATTTTTGCCTATTTTTTAGGCATGTGTTCTTATCTGGCTGTGTCAAAAACAGTAAAAACATCTTTTGGATTAGGTATAGCCGTTGTTTTCGTTCTAACTATTACAGTTCCAGTTGACTATTTAATAGAAAAATATATGTTAAAACCCGGAGCCTTGACTTGGCTATCCCCTGAATTTGCCGATGTTGATTTGTCTTTCTTGAGTTTTATAATTTTTATTGCAGTAATAGCTTCAATGGTTCAAATCGTAGAAATGGTTGTTGAAAAGTTTTCTCCATCTTTATATTCTTCTCTTGGGATATTCTTGCCACTAATAGCTGTTAATTGTGCTATACTCGGAGGATCTTTGTTTATGTCTGAAAGAGAATATGCCAATGTTGCAGAAGCCACAGTTTTTGGTTTAGGAAGTGGAATAGGATGGCTGCTCGCTATTGTTGGTATTGCTGCAATACGCGAAAAAATTAAATACTCCGATATACCTGCTCCACTTAGAGGGATAGGTATTACTTTTATTATTACGGGGCTTATGGGACTTGCATTTATGGGATTTATGGGTATTAAACTTTAAAAAATATTGCTTATGATTATCGTATCATCCGCTACAACAATTATAATTAGTGCAATATCTGTTTTTCTTTTTATAATATTATTTTTGATAATCGTACTGCTTTTTGCAAAGAAAAAGCTTACACCCTCTGGAAAAGTTAAAATTACTATAAACGATGAAAAACAGATAGAGGTTGACCCTGGAACCTCCTTACTGTCCGCTTTGGCAGACAGTAAAATTTTTGTTCCTTCTGCTTGCGGTGGAGGAGGTACATGTGGAATGTGTAAAGCTCGTGTTCTCGAAGGTGGAGGTTCTATTCTTCCTACCGAAACCGGATTTTTTACCAGAAAAGAACAAAACAATTTCTGGAGACTCTCATGTCAGGTGAAAGTCAGAAATGATCTTAAAGTCCAAATTCCTGCCGAGGTTCTTGGTGTTAAAAAGTGGGAATGTGAAGTTGTCTCAAACAGAAATGTTGCAACATTTATTAAAGAATTTGTAGTAAAACTTCCTGAAGGAGAATTTCTGAACTTTAAATCAGGTTCATATATTCAAATTGATGTTCCAAAAATTGAAGTGGATTTTTCTAAAGATATTTATGTTGAAGAAGAGTTTCGTGATGAGTGGGATGCTTACGGACTTTGGAATCTCAAAATGAAAAACGAAGAGGAAACTTTCAGAGCGTATTCGATGGCGAATCATCCTGCTGAAGGAAATATTATTATGCTCAATATTCGTATAGCAACTCCCCCTTGGGAGAGAAAAACTAATTCATTTATGAATGTTAATCCCGGTGTATGTTCTTCATTTATTTTTTCTCGAAAACCGGGTGATAAAGTTATGATAAGCGGTCCATTTGGGGAGTTCCACATAAAAGAAACCCAAAGAGAAATGATGTTTATTGGTGGCGGAGCAGGGATGGCTCCCATGCGTTCTCATATTTTTCATCTTTTCCATACAGAAAAAACTAATCGAAAAGTTACATTCTGGTATGGTGCGAGATCTAAACGTGAAATCTTTTATGAAGAGGAATTTCGTGCTATTGAAAAAGAATTTCCTAATTTTAAATTCAATATCGCTCTTTCAGAACCTAAAGAATCTGATAATTGGACAGGATACACTGGATTTATCCATAAAGTTATTTATGATAATTATCTCTCAAAAATTGATGAACCTGAAGAAATCGAATACTACCTCTGTGGTCCTCCATTAATGAATGACGCAGTTCTAAAAATGCTTGATGAGCTTGGAGTACCTAAAGACATGATTGCTTTTGATGATTTTGGCGGTTAACTATTTTTTGTAGCTTAATTTAATTCATAAATGCATCTAATTTGTATTTTTGTCTATTATATTTATAAAAACTTGTTTTAGTTCTGTGTTTTTACTATCTTGCTCTGAAAACTAACATTGGGCTAATGAAAAATTTATACTTTTTACTTCTGTCGCTAATTGTTTTTGTTATAATTGTTTCTTGTGATAATTCAACAAAAAAAGTTTACAGGTATTATGAAGGTCCAATACAGGGAACATATTTTCATATAACTTATGAATGGGATATAGATTTATCTCGCGAAATTGATAGTTTACTTCAGAATTTTAACAAATCATTGTCAAACTATGATTCACTTTCGGTAATTTCAAAATTGAATTATAATTTAAGCGATGAAGTTGACAGTCTTTTTAAAAAAATGTTTAAAAAATCTTATGAGGTTTATAAAATTACTGATGGTGCTTTTGATATTACGGTTGCTCCAATAGCCAATTTATGGGGTTTTGGTTGGAAAAGAAGTTTTGATTGGATGAAAAAAGACGATAATGAAATTCCGGATTCGGCATTGATAGCAGAAACATTAGTTTATGTTGGAATGGACAAAGTAAAAATTAAAAACAATAAATTGACTAAAGCATACCCCGAAACGATGTTTATATCTAATGCTATAGCTCAGGGGCTATCTGCCGATTATTTAGCTGATTATTTTTTTAAATTAGGATTGAAAAACTTTTTGATTGAAATAGGAGGCGAAATTTATTCCTATGGACTTAACAGCAAAGGAGAAAAATGGAAGATTGGAATAGATAAACCTATTGAAGGGACGGATTATTCAAATAGAGAAAATCAAATCGTTATTTCCATTAGTAGCAAAGGGATTGCAACTTCGGGAAATTACAGAAAATATAAGCAAAACGGAAACAAAAAATATGGACATTCTTTGGATCCTCGAACCGGTTATCCTGCCGAAAATTCTTTGCTAAGTGTTACAGTTGTAGCCGATGATTGTATGACTGCAGATGCTTTTGCCACTGCTTTTATGGTTATGGGACTCGAAAAGTCTTTGAAGATTATAGATTCTTTAAAAAACATTGATGCATATTTTATTTTTCTCGACCAACAAGGTAAAGAAAGAGTAGTTTACTCTGATGGCTTTGGAGATTATTTAAAATAGTTTTCAAGTCTATACATTTTTTTAAACAATCCATTTAACTTTTTGTTAATTCTTTAAAAGAGTTAATATTATAAAATTTTTATGAAATACGTACTTAGCAAACAAATAAAGAAACTTTTGAGCGAAGATAACAAGTACGATTTTCCTATTGAGTATTTTTGCAATTTGCTTTCTTATATAGATTTTCTTGAAAAAGCAAAAGAAGAAGACTATATTATATATCATGATAATCACACATTTGAATACACACCCAAATTTTATTCTTTTATTAAGGCTTTATTCGATTCCAGACTGGTTGAAGATGTAGATATTATGACGGAATTCTTAAAAACATACGAATGTAAATGTGCTTATCAAGTCTGGATTAAGGAGATGAATGAGATACTTTCAAATGATGAATTATTTAATAAAATGAATATTTCTTTTGTGAGAAAGGCGTTTTTTACGCTTATTCGCATGGAAAATGTTTTACCGGGCTCATGGGGTATTGATGTTGAAACCGGGAATTGGTTGAAGTTACTAAGATTATTAAAACAAATTTTCCCTGAAATTTACCGATGCGAAAAAAAAATTATGAATTGATTATGTTTTTAATTTTTTCTTTTTAGCCGCTGGGAATAAAACATTATTAAGAATTAATCTGTATCCCGGAGAATTTGGATATAGCGACAAGTCGGTATGTTCATCGCCTACGTAATGTCTGTAATCTTCGGGATCGTGACCTCCATAAAATGTCCACATCCCTTTACCATATTCCGAATGTATATATCTGATTTCTCCGGCAGTTTTATTTTCACCCATAACCAAAACATGTGGTTTTACTAATTCAGATCTAAATGCAGTTGTTTGTCCCATAAAGCCGCGAATAAGGTTTGTATGATTCTGACATAACATTGTTGGTACAGGGTCCCATTTTGCAGAAAACTCAAATAAAACAAAATAATCTTCTTCATTTTTGATTTTGCGGTTATTTGTAACGTCAATATCAGAATATTCGTATTCGAGAGGATTCATTACAAGCTTAAAATTGGTAAAAGCCAGAGTTTTCGAATAGTCTAATTTTTGTTGAGCATCTGGATCAGCAGGGTCACCGTCATACATCCATTCGCAAATATCAACACCTTCGGCAGCAAGGGCAATATCGAAAGAATCAGTTGCCGAACACATTGCAAACAGGAATCCTCCTTCGGCAACATAAGCTTTTATAGTTTTGGCTACTGCTAATTTCAATTGCGAAACTTTATTAAATCCCATAGAGAAAGCTTCTTCTTCGCTTCGTTTTTGATTGTCTTTATACCACTGCATTCTTCCATAAGCTCCATAAAACTTGCCATATTGCCCTGTAAAATCTTCGTGGTGAAGGTGTAACCAATCATAATTTGCAAGCTCACCGTTTAAAATTTCTCTATCATAGATTTTATCGTAAGGGATTTCTGCATAAGTTAAGGCTAGTGTTACAGCATCGTCCCATGGTTGACTAAAAGGTGGCGTATAAACTGCAATTTTTGGAGCTTTTTCAAGTTTAACGGCATCCATGTTTACAGATGGAGCGGAAATTTCGTTAAAAAGTGCATTTTTTTGAGCATCTGCAATTATTTCGTAACTAACTCCACGAATTATACATTCTTTTTCTATTTCTTTAAAGTATGGCATTATAAAACTACCTCCACGGTAATTTAGTAACCACCAAGCTTCAATTTGATTTTGTAAAGTCCAATAAGTAACCCCGTAGGCTTTAAGATGATTTTTTTGTGTGTCATCCATCGGAATTAAAATGAAAGCTCCAAAAAGCCCGTTAATGGTAAATGTTAAAAATAGCAATAATGAAATTTTTGTCTTCATAATCTTAATATTCCAAATCCCAAGTTAAAACAAAAAATGTGCAAAGAAGTTTTAAATACAACGGAATTAAGTAATTATTAAGGATTTTGAACCATTAAGTTATTACCTGAAACTTCTTCAGCCGGAATTTTAAATATAGGAGCATCTGAATTCCATGAAATACCTTCTCTAAGATTCTGTTTCATTCTTTTAAGATTATGATATCTATCGCCTTCGAAACATAATTCACGACGGCGTTCATTACGCACCGAATCGAGCAAGTCGTTTAAGGCTACAGATTCGGGAACATAACTTGAGCCAAAAGCTCTTTGTCTCAGCGCATTATAACTGTCATAGGCTTGAATAATATTTCCCGGACCTCCTTCTAACAGATTAGCTTCAGCTCTGATAAGGTGCATTTCTGCTAAACGTAGATAAACTCTGTTTAGAGGTTGAGAAACTCCGTCAATAAGAGTTTCGTCATATTTTTTCACATAATATATCACAAAATATTTATTTATCATTTGTCGGCGAATATCATTTGGGGAGTACATGTCGTATATTGTTGCTGTAGTTTGAAATAGCGGATTTTTGCTTCTTGAATATGCATCTATTAGAGAATTGCTGTTGTCGGTTACAATATTCACTATTTGGAAAATTACTTCAGGATTTGAACTGTTTCCGCTTAATTTAAAAATTGATGAATAATCCTCTGCCAATGTATAATATCCGCTTTGAATTACTTCATCTGCGTTTTGAGCTGCTTTAGTATAATCGCCTGAAAAGAAACATACCCTTGCAAGTAATGCTGTAGCAGACATATAAGAAGCTAATGAATTTGATGTATAGACGCCTGCATTTGCAAATAGTGTTTTCGAAGTTTCGAGGTCTTCTTTGATGTATTGATAAACTTCTTCGACTGAATTACGAGCCATGTGTAAATCATCAGGTGAAAGAGAAGGCTGTCTTCTGTAAGGAACTCCAAGTTGGTTGTTATTGCCTGTATTATCAACATCATAAGGTTTTGCAAAAAATCTTACCAATTCAAAATGACATAAGGCTCTGATAAATAATGCTTCAGCTTTTAATCTGTCTTTTTCCAAATCGAATTGAGGGTCATTTACAAGATTATTGTCAATTGCATGAATTACATTATTGGATCTGTTAATGGCAGCATAGGCTGTTCCCCAAAAAGATGCAATTTCTGTAATTTGAGGGGAAGAAGTCATGTTATAGATTTCGTATTTTCCGAATCTATTAAGTTTATTTTCATTACCTATTTTTGAATCGTCAGCAAGCAAATCAGCATAAATTACTAAATTACCTCCTAGTACGCTGCCTGATTGAATGGCATCATAAGCTCCATTGAGCACAAGTTGTAAATCTCTTGTGGAGTTGATTGCGTTTTCATTAGGAATTTTGTCGTTTAGTTCAACATCCAGAAGTTTTTCGCATGAAGTTATGAAAACTCCCAGTGATATAATAACCAATATTTTGATGAAATTTATCTTTTTCATAATTCAAAGTTTTAAAGTTAAAATGTAATTTGAATTCCACCGATAATTACTCTGGCTTGCGGTGTAGCAAAAGATGGAGCCGCAAACGAAACATTTGAATCAGGATCGTTGTAATTTGTATGCCTGATAACTTCAGGATCCCAACCTTTGTATTTTGTGTATATCCAAAGATTATTTCCTGAAATATAAATTCTCATACTATTGAGTTTTAATTTTTGACAAACTGATTTACTGAATGAATACCCCAAAGAAAGATTTTTCAATCTGATGTAGGAAGCATCGTATAAGAATCTGGTTGAGTTTACATAAGTTGTGTATTGATTTAATCCGGGGACATCAGAGTCGGGATTTGATTCAGACCATGCTTCAAGAATTTCGGGACGTTGAGCAATGCTGTAAAAATCACCTATCATACGTTTGGCCTGATCATCATATATTGTATTACCATATTGAAAAGTGAATAGAAAACTAAAATCAAATCCTTTCCAGTTAAATGAGTTTGTTAAACCGCCTACGATTTTAGGGAAAGGATTGCCTGCTGGTTTTCTGTTGTCTCCGTAAAAGTCGCCGGTAGGATTTGCATAGGTCATTAAATTTCCATTAAGGTCGTAGTATAACTCTGTTCCAGCTTGAACATTTACCATAACTTGATTTCCTTCGTTGTCGAGTACCGGAGTTCCGTCAACATTCCATAGTCCGATTTGCATATTTTCTTTGGCTACACCAGCCCATTCAACTAAATATGCTGTACCCACAGGATATCCCAAAATTACGCGTGCATCACCACCCGTTTTGTTGTCAAATGCGTCAGGTGGTAACCCTCCAACGTCTGTAACAACGTTCGTGTTATGTGCTAGGTTTAAGTTGGTTGTCCATTTTAAATTTCTTTTTTGAATGTTATGACTTGTAATTTCTAATTCAACCCCATTATTTGTTAAAGCTCCAATATTTCGCCAAATTTTGGAATATCCTGATGAACTCGGTAGAGTAACTTGAAGCAATAAGTCTGAACTGCGTTTGTCGTAGTATGTTATGCTACCACTTATTCTGTTGTTAAAAAATCCATAATCAATATTAACATCAAACATCACTGACTTTTCCCAGCTTAAAAGTGGATTTGGCAAAGTTGCCGGTATTATAGCCGAAGATCCATTATAACCCCCGGTGGCTACATAAAATCCTAGATGAGCATAATCGTCAATATTTGCATTTCCGGTGAGTCCATAAGAGGCTCTAAGTTTTAGGAAACTTATTGTTCCGTTCTTCGAAATAAAGTTTTCATCGCTTATTATCCATCCGGCAGAAACTGCAGGGAAAATACCGTAACGGTTGTCGCGTCCGAAACGAGAGCTGCCGTCGGTTCTTATGCTAAAGCCTGCAAGATATTTATTCAACAGTTTGTAATTTACTCTGAAGAAGTAAGAATCAAAAGCAAAACCTGTTGAATAACTATATCCAGACATATTTGAAGGATCTGCTGACCCGGGACTTCTAAGAATATCATTTGGAAAATTCCATCCGTTAAGTCCAACACCGCTGGTTTTACTCCTTTGATAGGATTGACCTAAAGTGAAATCTGCGTCTTGATGTTCTCCCAATTTTAAATTATAGGTAAAATAGTTGTTAGTAGTATAATTGTAAACATTAGTTCTTCTGTCCCAAGCTGATGAAACAGAACCTGTATCTTGAACATTTCTAAACCTGAATTCGTCTTCGCCCAAATTCATAAAGTCAACACCAAACTCAGATCTAAAACTCAAGTTTTTTGTAAATTCATAGTTAAGATATAATCCGGTGATGGATCTAAAAGAGTTTGCCTGGAAATGCCAATTTTCGAGTTGCCAGAGAGGATTTCTATATGGATCAAAATATGTACCATCCGGATTATAAACCGGAATATAAGGTAAATTTTGTTGAGCCAATCCTAAACCTCCTGCATCTCCTGTTGGCACTCTTTTGTTTTTACTGTAAGAAACAGACATATTACTTCCAATATTGAGTTTGTCTGTAGCCTTGTTTTCAACATTAATTCTTCCGCTGATTCTATTGTAAGAATTTCCGATAACAAAACCTTCTTCATCTTTATAGGTGACTCCCATGTAAAAGATAGTTTTTTCGTTACCGCCTTGAGCAGTAGCTGAAACTTCCTGCACAAATCCACGACGCAGCACTAAATCAATCCAATCAGTTCCACCAAGCGCTGCTATGCTATCGGCCATAGCTCTTGTAATAGGACTTCCATTGATGGGTGTATAAATAATCGAATTTTTATCCTCTGGATCAAGGCCTTTGCGAACTCTTGCCGAATCTCTCAATGAAAGATGTTGTTCAGCGTTAATAAGTTCGATTCTGTTTGCAGCTTCCACAAAACCACTATAATAGTTAATATTAAATTTTGTTTTGCCTGCACTTCCTTTTTTAGTTGTAATTAAAACGACTCCATTAGCTCCGCGTGACCCGTAAATTGCTGCAGCAGCAGCATCTTTTAAAATTTGAATTGATTCAATATCATTTGGGTTTAAATCGCTCAGTGCATTAAATCCAGTACCTGTGTTATTAGCCGAAAAATCTCCTGTTGTTACAGGAATGCCATCAATTACATACAATGGTTGAGATCCTGCAGAGATTGAATTTGTTCCACGCACTTTAATATTTATGGGAGCTCCTGCCATACCATTAGCAGTTGTTACCTGTACACCTGCAGCTCGACCTTGTAATGAAGATTCCAAACTTGGCAAAACCGCATCGCCTAAATCATCGGAACTTATTGAAGATATTGCTCCGGTAACATCTCTTTTTTGTCTTCTTCCGTAACCAATAACTACAACATCTTCGAGCACTACGGCATCATCTTCGAGTTTGACATTTAAGGTAATGGTTTTATTAGCCTCAATAAGAAGCTTGTGTTCTTGTTTTTTCATCCCCACAAAAGATATTTCAATAATTCTCTCACCCGCAGGAATATTCCCTATAACAAACTCACCATTAATACCGGAGATTACACCTAATGAAGTATTTTTTACAACAATGTTAGCTCCAAACAATGGATCTCCATTAGAGTCTGTCACAATTCCTTTTACTGTTCCGGTTTGTGAAAAAACCTGATTGAAACAAAAGACCAAACTTAACCAGAATACAATGCTTAATACCTTTTTCATATTCAAAAATTTATTGACGTAAAAATATAAAATTATAACAAAATTTTAACAAAAAATCTGTTTTTAAATATGTTTAATTTTTTTTAAACAATTATTAAAAATTCTATTTTTGAAAAAACAAAAATTTAATGATATGAAAAGAGTACTTTTAGCAACAGAAAAACCTTTTGCAGCTGATGCTGTTATTGAAATTGAAAAGATTGCAAAATCTTCGGGTTACGAATTAGTGAGACTCGAAAATTATAAAACAAAAGACGAGCTTTTAAACGCTGTTAAAGATGTTGATGCAATCATCATTAGAAGTGATATTGTTGATAAAGAAGTTATAGAAGCAGGTAAAAATTTGAAAATAGTTGTAAGAGCCGGAGCCGGTTATGATAATATTGATCTGAATGCAGCTACCGAACATAATGTTGTAGCAATGAATACGCCGGGACAAAATTCGAATGCTGTTGCAGAACTTGCCTTCGGTATGATGATTTATCATGCAAGGGCTTTCTTCTCCGGCAAATCAGGTTCTGAATTGAGAGGCAAGACTATTGGTATTCATGCTTACGGTAATGTAGGAAAATATGTTGGAATGATAGCTAAAGGTTTCGGTATGAAAATTTATGCTTTCGATCCTTTTGTTGATGATGCTTTAATGCATGCTGACGGTGTAATTCCTGTAAAATCTGTTGAAGAATTGTATAAAAATTGTCAATACGTTTCTTTGCACATTCCTGCAAATGAAAAAACTAAAAAATCTATAAACAAAGATTTAATGATGTTGATGCCTAAAAATGCGGTTTTAGTTAATACTGCAAGAAAAGAAGTTATTAGCGAAGTTGATTTGCTTGAAGTAATGTCTCAACGTAAAGATTTTGCTTATCTTTCTGATATCGCGCCTGATTGTGCTGCTGAAATGACAGAAAAATTCCCCGGAAGATTCTTTTTCACTCCGAAAAAAATGGGAGCTCAAACCGAAGAAGCCAATGTAAATGCCGGGATTGCTGCTATCAAACAAATTATTGATTTCTTCGAAAAAGGAGATGTTAGATTTAAAGTTAATTAAACTATTATTTTTCAAAATATCTCCAATTTAAGCCTGCCCTGTGCAGGCTTTTGTTTTAATAGTAAACTCTAATTACATAATTGAAAATGATGGATTTGAGTTAAATTTACTGAAAACACATATTGTTTAAATGATTGATAATTTTGTTTTTGTTTTCATTATCGGTGATTGTGTTAAGTATAATAGTTAGAAAATTGTTTTTATTGATATAATCTTTTGAATATGAAAAATTTATGTCGTATATCCATGAAATTTGAAGCAACTTAAAATCATTCAATGTTTTTAAATCGGTTTTTGAGACTACAAAATTGTTGAGAAAACTCTTAAGAACATTTTCAGAGATTGCAGGATTTGTACTTAATCCATATTCGAGTGAAATGTTACGCGGTCCGGTTTCTTTGTAATATTTTGATACAATTGAAAATATGTCGCACTTGTCGGCATCTCTGGTAATTTTTGAAAAAAATTTTTCTTCTTCCGAGTATTTTTCCGGAATAGAAATTAAACCATGTGCGTAAACTGCTTTTCTGATTAAAATTATTGTGTCGTTATCTAAATCAGCAAAAAAGTTTTCTTTGTCAATAACATCGCAACCAATTTGCCCGTGGTACAAGTTTTCGGTATCTTTAAATGTATTAAAATAATAGTATTGATAAAAGCGTCCAATATCATGAAAAAGTCCGCATAAGCCTGCGGTAAAAATTTGTTTTTCAGTGAGATTTTCTGTTTTTGCAATTTTTACTGCATGTTTAAAAACCTCTTTACTATGATTTATTTTTAGATTTATATTTTGTTTGTAATCACTATCGTTTCGTTTTTGTAAGTATTTTGCAACGTAGTCATCGAAAATTTTTTGAAAAGCAGTAAAATTATTTGATTCCATTGTTTTTTAGATACTCGAAAGTCTGTGTACTTAATTTTCTTAATTTTTTCCTGTAAATGGTGTAAAATACGATTGCTAATAGCAATAAAGGTATAACTCCAAGAAAAATTCCAATAATGACAAAACTTAAAATCAGAGGGTGGGTAAGATTAAAATCAGATTTTACCGACAACTTATTTTTTTTGTATTTAATAACGATAATAAACTTGTCTTTTTTTGCAATAATAGAATTCTTGTTAAGAATTTCAACCTTGTCATTGGGAAATCCGGATTTATAAACATTTATAATATCTTCCGGTAACATTTATTTATGATTTTCTTTCCAGAGTTTTAATCTTTTTTCGAGTTCTGGCATCATATCGAGTTTTATTTGCGATACGCAAGCCCGAAGGCCTTCTGACTTTTCACTGCCGGTATTTCCTAAAGAGATAGCACTGATACCGTATCTTAGTAATTCTTCGATTATTTGATTACCGTCCATCCCGGGAAAAGCGATAGTAAAATAAAAACCATCGGCTAAGTCTTCTTCGAGGTCTTTATCATAAACTATGTAAAAACCTGCATCGGTAAACAATTTTTTCATAATACGAGCTCTTTCTCCATATTCTTTAACTTCTTCGATGAAATTAAATTTACCGTCATTAGCAGCTTTTAACATTGCAGCAAGCCCGTATTGAGCTGAATGGCTTACGCCCGAACTTAGTGCATAAATAAGTCTTTGTACAAAAGTATATCCAAATTTATCGGAACCAAATCTTGTAAGCAAGTTGGGATAGGAGCGATGATAAATTTTGTCGGAGATTGCCACAATTCCAATTCTCTGACCTGCGTAAGTAAATGCTTTTGACCCCGAAATCAGAAGGACATAATTCTCTGTATAATTTGCCACAGAAACCTGGTAAGGAGGTTGTCCCGGATGATAGAGGTCTCTTCTGAAATCCATGCCGAAATATGCTAAATCTTCTATTACGATGACATCATATTTGTTTGCAAGTTCTCCGATAATTTGAAGTTCTTCATCAGTTAAACATATCCAAGATGGATTATTTGGGTTTGAATATATAATAGAATTTATATTACCTTTAATGAGTATGGATTCTAATTTCTCTCTGAGAGCTTCACCCCTGTAATTATAGACATCAAAACTGTCGAATTTATATCCAAGAACTTTAAACTGTTGCTTCTGAACAGGGAAACCGGGGTCAATAAACAAAGCCGTATCTCTTTTGGGATCAAGATTAGAACACATCATAAATGTTGCATAAGCTCCCTGCATACTTCCTACAGTTGCAATACATGATTCCGGACTAACATCAATTCCCATAAACAACTTGATGAATCTGGAAGCTTCCTGTTTTAATTCTTTTACCCCGTCAACCATAGGGTATTTGCTGACCACACCTTTTTTTAATGCATCAATTTCTGCATTAACACCAATTTCAGGAGGATTAAGTCCGGGAACCCCCATCTCCATTCGCATATATTTAATGCCTGTTATGTTACTGAGATTATTAACAATTCCCACAATTTCTCTTATGGTTGCTTTTGATAAATCTTTTATCCCGAAATTTTTTACTTCATTTCTTACAAGCTCCTGCGATAATGGTAAGTTATACATGTTCTAAAATTTTTTGTTTCGACTTAGCAATTATAATAAACTTAATTTAGATAAATCAATTTTATTATGTTTTTTACAACATATTATTTTTTTAAAATCATCATTATCAAAAATAGGTTGAAATCTTTTTAGATAGTATTCTTTTTGATATCCTGTACTGAAAAACTGAATAACATACATTGCTGTATCGGTAAATTCTTTAATTTTAAATAAACTTCGGGTATTGTAATTATCATAGCCTATATAATATCCCGGAGCTTTATCATAATAAATCTTTAATTGATTGCGTCTAACTTCCCATCCAAATGAGTCGGTTGAATTAAAGGGTTCGTAAATAGATACTCCTCTATTATTCTCCAAAAAAACATATTTCGGTATTTCAGGAATATCATCACCCTGACTGTTCACAGGTTTCCAGTTGCCTATCATTTTTTCCTGCTGTTCTAGGTCTGCATCAGTTTGTCCACAATTGGTAAAAAAGAAACCAAAAGCTATGAATATTAAGAAAACTAATGCTTTAAGCACAATATTTTTCATTTCAAATAATATAATTTTAGGTTTTATTTGCTTCATCAGTTTTATTCCAGAACAATTTGTTTTCATTGTTATAAATTAATTTTTTATTATCAAACAGCCATTGAACAACTTTGATAATTTTTGTTTCATCGAAATCGATTCTATCAACTAAATCATTCAACAAAATTGGTTCAATTTTAATTATTTTTTTTATTTGTTCCAAAATAATATCAAATTCATAAGCACTTAATCCTAATTCATTTCTACGTGAGCATACATCACAAGTACCACAGCGTTGTGAATCTTTTTGACCGAAGTATGCAAGTAATTGCTGACTTCTACATTTGTTTTTACTCTCAGCATAGAGCAGCATTGCTTCCATTCTCGAAAGAGTACGTTCTTTTAGTGTATTCAGTTCTTCTCTTTTATAAACAATACCTCTTTCTTCTAGTCTTTCGGAGATAAAATGAATCAAAGGTTTATTTATTTTTGGAATATAATTTATAATTTTAAAGTGCGAAAGTTGTTTTAAAAGGTTATATATAGTATTAGGTTCAACACCAGCTTTTTTAGCGAGATATTCTTCGGAAATATTAACGTAATCATTAAATAATCCTGTGTAGGTTCGCAATAAAAGTTTTATGAAAATATCCAAACTATGATTTTCAACCTGGAATTTATACAAATCATCTCTGTTAACGATAAACATAATTCTGGAAGTGGTATTAACATCTGTGTGATATGAAATTAGTTCTGATAATTCAAGTATTTTTAATGAGTTGTATGTAGTTAGAACGTCAATTTTAAATTTTGAAGCAAAATCAAAAATATCGAAAGGATAGTCTAAATCTTTGCCTGCTCCGAAAGGAATTTGAAGGTAATTACATATCGAGTTATAAACCTTTGTAACAACTGGATATTCGGGGAAAGCGGTTGTCATGTTACGTTTTAGTTGGGCACTATCGGTTTTATTGGTTAATAAAAAAGCCCATGCTTCTTTACCATCACGACCAGCTCTTCCTGCTTCCTGAAAATAGGCCTCCAAAGAATCAGGTAAATCCATGTGAACAACAAATCTTACATCCGGTTTATCTATTCCCATACCGAACGCATTTGTGCAAACCATTACACGAATCTCTCCTTTCTGCCATGCATCTTGTTTTAATTCGCGGCCCTTGGGATCAAGACCTGCATGATAAAAATCTGCCGAGATTTTATATTTTTTGAGTAATAAGGCATATTCTCTTGTTTTTCGGCGATTACGGACATAAACAACTCCACTGCCTTGAAATTTAGTAACAATTTTAAGTAAAGATTTTAATTTATCTTCGGTATGTGAAACAAAATAAGTCAGATTTTTACGTTCAAAACTTTTTTTGAATACATTCTTTTCTTTGAAAAGTAACTTATCTTGAATATCGTCAACCACTTCGGGAGTAGCAGTAGCAGTAAGAGCCAAAACAGGAACTCCGGGTAGTTCGTTGCGAATTTCGGCAATATTAAGATATGAAGGACGAAAATCATAACCCCATTGAGATATGCAATGCGATTCATCAACACAAATAAGATTAACATTCATTTCTTTGAGCTTGCTGCGGAAGAATTCATTTTGCAAACGCTCCGGAGATAAATACAAAAACTTGTAATCTCCGTAACATACATTGTTTAAATGTCTTTCAATTTCAATTTTGGACATTCCGGTATATATTGCAGCTGCCTTGATACCTCTTTTATGAAGATTCTGTACCTGGTCCTTCATTAAAGCAATTAATGGAGTAATCACTATACAAACTCCTGGATGAGCGAGCGAAAAAACTTGAAAAATTATTGATTTTCCTCCACCGGTTGGTAAAAGTCCTAGTGTGTCTTTACCCGTAGCAACCGACAATATAATTTCTTCTTGCAGTTCTCTGAATTTATCGTATCCCCAATATTTCTGAAGAATTTGTCTGTATTTGCTCATAAGCAAGATCCCATATTTTACAAATTTAAAAAAAGTATTTGTTACTCAAACAAAAAGTTGTATTTTCGTGTGATTTTTTAATTCATAATTAAGAAGTAAATATGGCAAATTCAAAAATTTTATATGAAGGTCTTACATTTGATGATGTTTTATTGATACCTGCATATTCAGAAGTATTACCGAGTTTAGTAGAAATAAAATCAAAATTTTCCCGAAACATAGTATTGAATACTCCGATAGTCTCGGCTGCAATGGATACAGTTACCGATAGTCGTATGGCGATTGCTATGGCTCGAGAAGGCGGAATAGGAGTGATTCATAAAAATATGAGTATTCAGGAACAGGCTAAACATGTTTATCAGGTAAAAAGAGCCGAAAACGCAATGATTTTAAATCCTGTTACCATAAACGTTAACAGCAAAGTCGGAGAAGCCAAACAAATAATGATGGAGCATAATATTGGTGGTATTCCGGTTGTTGACGATAACCAAAAACTAGTAGGTATAGTTACCAGCAGAGATATGAGGTTTCAGACAAACATGAAACTCCCAATTAAGGATATAATGACAAGAGAAAATCTTATCACAACTGAGCAAGGTATAGAGCTTGAAAAAGCAAAGAAAATATTTATGAAATATCGTATCGAAAAATTACCGGTTGTTGATAAAGACCAAAAATTAGTAGGATTAATTACCTATAAAGATATAACAAAAGCAGATGCAAGTCCAAATTCCTGTAAAGACACCAGAGGAAGGTTGAGAGTTGCCGCTGCAGTAGGAATCTCATCAGATACATTCACACGAATGGAAGCTCTGATTGATGCTGGAGTTGATTCCATTGTAATAGACACAGCTCACGGACATACAAAAAGCGTAAACAATATTCTCAAAGAAGCAAAGAAAAAATTTAGTGGGGTTGATTTTGTTGTTGGTAATATTGCAACTGCAGAGGCAGCTAAAATGCTGGTTGATAATGGAGCAGATGCAGTAAAAGTTGGTATAGGACCGGGTTCAATTTGTACTACAAGAGTAGTTGCGGGTGTGGGAGTTCCTCAATTATCAGCCATTATGATAGTTGCCGAAGCTTTAAAAGATACTGATGTTCCAATAATTGCCGACGGAGGAATTAGATATTCAGGAGATATTGTTAAAGCAATAGCAGCAGGGGCTCACTCAATTATGGCAGGTGGTTTGTTTGCAGGTACTGAAGAAGCTCCTGGAGAAACAATTATCTTTAACGGCAGAAAATTCAAATCATACAGAGGAATGGGCTCGCTCGAAGCTATGCAGCAAGGTTCAAAAGACAGATACTTCCAAGATATGGAAGATGATATCAAAAAACTGGTGCCAGAAGGAATTTCAGGCAGAGTTCCATATAAAGGTACTTTAAATGAAGTTATTTATCAATTAATAGGTGGACTTAGAGCCGGCATGGGTTATTGTGGTTGCGAAAATATCGAAAAATTGCGACTAAACGGAAGGTTTGTAAGAATAACAACTAACGGAGTAATTGAAAACCATCCTCACGATGTTACTATCACAAGAGAAGCCCCAAATTACTCAAGAGGAGATTAAAAGCTGATTAAAAATTGTTAAATTATAAAAGTCTTAAATTATGAAAAAGATTTTGTTTGGATTAGTTTTAGTTTTTTCATTTAGCTTGTTAAATGCTCAAGAAAGAACTATTCTGGAAATTGACGATGAAAAGATTTCCGCAGAAGAATTTCTGCACATCTACAAAAAGAATAACACTAGCGATAACGCCATGACTTATGAGGCTATGAACGAATACATGAATTTATTTGTTAATTTCAAACTTAAAGTTCATGAAGCAAAAAAATTAGGTCTCGATACTCTGGCATCTTTTAAACAAGAACTTGCCGGTTATCGCTCACAGCTTGCTCAACCTTATTTAACAGACAAAAGAGTAGAAGAAGAACTTTATCTTGAGGCATACGAGCGTATGAAATATGATGTTGAGGTTTCGCACATTTTAATCAAAGTAAATCAAAATGCCTCTCCTGAAGACACTTTAAAAGCATACAAAAAGATTTATGATATCTATAACAAACTAAAAAAAGGAGAAGATTTTGTAAAACTTGCAAGAGAATATTCTGAAGATGAATCTGTTGTCATGAATGACGGTAATCTTGGTTATAGAACAGTTTTCAGTCTTGTTTATGATTTCGAAAATTATATGTATATTACTCCTGTAGGTTCTTTCTCCGAACCTTTCAGAACTCGTTATGGGTATCATATTTTGAAAGTTACAAATAAAAGACCTGCAAAAGGTAAGTACAAAGTTGCTCATATTATGAGACTTGTTCCAAAAGGTTCGGGAACAAAACTTGATGAAGATGCCAGAGCTATTATGGATACTGTTTATCAAAAGATTAAACAGGGTGAAGATTTCGAAAAACTTGCATTTCAATACAGTGAAGATCGTCGTACTGCTGAACAGGGTGGTGTAATTGGTTGGGTGACTGTTGGGGGAAGAATGATTAAAGAATTTGAAGATGCCGTATTTAGTCTCGAAAAACCGGGAGATATTTATCCATTATTAAAAACATCTTACGGATATCACCTGATAAAACTTCTCGAAATAGAACCTATTAAACCCTTTGAAGAAGTTAAAAATGAAATTAAATCCAAAATAAGCAGCAGCGACAGAACAAGTAAAAGTCGTGATGCTATCTTGAAACAACTAAAAGCTGAGTATAATTATAAAACTTATCCTCAAAACTTAAAAGAAGTTTATGATGTTGTTACTGACAGTATATTTTCAGGTTCGTGGAAATTACCCGAAGACCTTGAAATATACAATAAAATCCTGGTATCATTTCTCGATAAAAACTACACCCAAGCAGACTTTTTGAGATATCTCGAAAAATTTAACCGCAAGCAAACTCCTATTAATCTTAAAATTTTTATTGATAATTCTTTATCAAACTTTGGAGAAAAAATGCTTCTCAATTACGAAGAATCTATATTAGAAAACAAGTATCCATCGTTTAAATACCTAGTGAATGAATATCACGACGGAATTTTATTGTTCGATCTAACTGATAAAATGGTGTGGTCAAAAGCTATAACCGATACTGTTGGTTTGCAAAATTTTTACGAAGCAAACAAGGATAAATATATGTGGGGAACCAGAATCGAACTCAAAGAATACAAATGTGCAGATTTAAAAACTGCAAAAGTTCTTTACAAAGCATTAAATAAGAAATTTGATAATCTGTCCGTAATTGATAAATTAAATAAGAAAAATCCGGAAACCGTTGTTTTAGCAAAATCAGAAATAAAGGAAAAGAATGAATCTTCCTTGAAGGATAAGCAATTATCTGATACTCCCGGCAGTAAATATGTATTTTTAGATGAAACTAATTTTATCGTTAGAACAATTATAATTAGAGGTCCGGAACATAAATCCCTAAATGAAGCAAGGGGTATAATCACTGCCGATTATCAAAATTATCTCGAACAGGAATGGATAAAGGAACTTAAAAATAAATATACGGTTACGGTTAATTATGATGTTTTAAAATCATTGGCGGGAAAATAATCTATAATGAAAAAGATTATATTATTTCTGGTTATAATTTCTATAGTTGCAATTTCGTGTAAGAAATCATCAAAAACCGAGGATGCCGAAATTTTAGTAGAAGCTTACGGTGATGTTCTTACACGAAATCAACTAAATGCTGCCATTCCAAAAAATTTATCTACTAAAGACAGTACTGCTTTCGCTAAAATGTATATCGAAAATTGGTTGGCTGAAAGGCTAATTTTTAATTTTGCCAAAGAAAAAATTAAGGACACTATAGAAATTCATAAAAAAGTTGAAGATTACCGAAGAAGTCTTTATGTAAGTAAGTATGAAAAAGATTTTATTTATTCTCAAGTAGATGAAAAGGTAAGTGTTGAAGAAATTGAGAAATATTACAATAACCACCTGAACGATTACGTTTTAAGCAATACTTATGTTAAAGCTTTTTATTTGACGATGAACGCCGATATTAATGTTTATTACAAAGTTTTGAATAAAGTTTCCACATCGGGGCTTAAAGATAAAAAGGCTTTAATAGAATATTGTGTTGGAGCAGATCGAGAAGTTTTCTTTTTTGAAGAATTTATTGAATTGAGAGAATTTTTGAGTATCATAAATTATAAAGGAAATTTTGATGATGCTGATTTGCTCTCAAGGAATGTGTTGGATTTTGTTGTAGATAAAAAACGTTATATTGTTAAATTTGATGAATATTATATCAAAGGTCAAGTTATGCCGTTTGAACTTGCAAAACCTTTAATTTATAAAAAAATAATAAATAAAAGAAGAGAAACAGAACGAACAAAATTTGTTTCAGAGTTAATGAATAATGCCAAAGAATTAGGCAAAATAAAATATTATTATGATAAGAAGAATTAGTTTAGTCGTCGCAGCGTGTTTTTCTATAATTTTTGTTTATTCACAATCAAATGTGATAGATCAAATAGTTGCGAAGGTTGGGAATGAGATTATTTTAAAATCTGATATCGAAAATCAATATTATCAGGTTCTTGCTCAGGGTTATGTAGAAGAGGAAGATCTAAGATGTGAAGTTTTAGAGGAGTTGTTGTTTCAAAAACTATTGTATCTGCAAGCTAAGGCCGATAGTATTCAAGTTACAGACAGAGAGGTTGAAAGCGAACTTGACAGAAGGTTGAGTATTTTTATCACTCAGTATGGTTCAGAAGAAAAACTAGAGGAATATTTCGGCAAAAGTATTAGCGAAATAAAAAGTGATTTCAGGGAGTTGATACGAGAGCAGATGATGACTCAAAAAGTACAGCAAAAATTAACATCTGATATTAAAGTTTCACCATCAGATGTTAGAATGTTTTATGAATCCTTACCTAAAGATGAATTACCTGTTATTCAAGGATATTATGAGTTTTCCGAAATAGTTATTGTTCCAAAAATTACAAAAGAAGAAAAAGAAAAGACAATTGAAAAACTAAATAATATTCGAGAAAGAATAATCCAAGGCGAAAGTTTTGCAACTATGGCAATTTTATATTCCGAGGATCCGGGGTCAGCTTCAAAGGGCGGTGAACTAGGCTTTGTAAGCAGAACAGATCTTGTCCCTGAGTTTTCTGCAGTTGCTTTTAATTTAACATCTACTAATGATGTATCAAGAGTTGTGGAGACTGAATATGGATTTCATATTATCCAACTAATTGAACGTAAAGGTAATTTAATGAATTTTCGTCATATTTTAATAACTCCAAAACCAGATGATAAAAGTATAATGGAGGCTGAAAAGAAAGCAGAAGAAATTTATGCTCTTATTAAAAGTGATTCTTTAAATTTTGCAGAAGCAGTTATAAAATACAGCGAAGGTGATTCTAAACAAAATTTTGGTAAAGTTACAAATCCTTATTATGGAAATACCAGAATGACTACAGAAGTTATTGATCCTTTTACATTGAAAATAATTTCAAAAATGAAACCAGGAGATATTTCTGAACCCTTTTTAGCTTCTACAGGTAGAGGATCGAAAGTGATGAGAATAATTCGCCTCGATAATAAAGTAGATACTCATACTGCAAATCTTATTGATGATTATCAGGAAATACAACAAATGGCTCTTCAGGCAGAAGGCATGAAAATTATTAAAAAGTGGATAGAAAATATAATTTCTAAAACTTATATTGATATTGATAAATCTTATTCTAATTGTAAGTTTAAATATGCCGATTGGTATAAATCAAAAAAATAGATTTTTTTTAGAATAATTTAATGTTTTGAATTTCCAAACATTATTTTAATTTTGAAGGATTCTTTATTAAAAACGTTATATGAAATGAAAGCAAAGCGTCTTATAATTGTTGAAGATAATCCAGCAGGAGCATATTTATTGTCAGAGTTTTTTAGATTAAAAGGATTTGAACATTTACATTTTTCGACAGCTACTGATGCTATTAATTTTTTTGATACTCCTGATAGTGATAATTACAAGGCGGTTTTGATGGATATAAAATTACCGGGGATGTCGGGAATTGAAGCTACAAAAATTATTAAAACAAAGAACCCTAAAATTCATATCTTTATCCAATCGGCGTATGTTTCTTCTACTAATAAAATGGAAGCTTTTGAATCCGGAGCATCTAAATTTTTTGAAAAACCTCTTAAACTTAATGAGATATTTAAATCAGTACAAGAGGTTTTTAATGAATAAAGTAAAATTTTTATTTTATTCTATACCAGGTTTGAGTTCTGTAAAATGGACCTAAATATCCTCTAACTTGTAAGGTATTATTATCTGATAACCAAATTTTACAATCGTAAAGTTTTCCATTCTCGGGATCGAGAATTCCTTCTTTTTTGTACCAATCGTCTTTTCTCTTATCCAAGCCATTTATTATTTGCATCCCAACAATTGGTTTATTATATAAATCGCCTTTACACTCTGTACATTTTGCATTAGCTCTAGATTCATCCAGAATTTTAACTACTTTACCATAAAGCTTCCCATTTTTAATATAAATTTCTACATGTGATTTTTCTTTTTTTGTATTGTCATCAATAGTTTTCCAAACGCCAACTTCTTTTTGAGCAAGAACAATAGATGCTAAAAACATAAATAATACAAGAATTGCTGACTTTTTATTCATACTTTTCATAGTTTTAAAATTTTGTACCGCAATATTACAAAAATCATACAGAAAAATTTTATTTTTACAGAAAAAAATGCTGAAAGAATATAACCTTCCTGATAGATATTTATTTTCGCCTGGTAATAATAATATTTTTATTTGGAAACCCAACAAGACTTACATTGTATTAGGTCAAAGAGATTCAGTAGAAACATCTGTAAATGTTGACAATATTTTGGAAGATATTGAGATTTTGAAACGTCCCAGTGGTGGGCATGCAGTTGTTTTGACTCCAAAAACTATCATCGTATCTATGAGAATAGCAAACGAGAGTTTTAAAAATATAAAAGAAGTTTTTATTCAATGTAACGAAATTATTATTAAGGCTTTGGAAAATCAGGGAGTAAATGATCTTTGCATTAAGGGAATTTCCGATATTTGTATTGGTGATTACAAAATTGCCGGGTCCTCAATGTATAATGGCAGGGAATATATTATGTTTCATGCAGTAATAAATATTTCCGAAAATCCTGATTTTATTGAGGAATTATTAAAACATCCGGAAACCGAACCTGAGTACAGAGCTAAACGCTCTCATAAAGATTTTGTTTCTTCGCTCGAAAAATTAGGTTATAAAATTGACCTTGAAAAATTTAAAACTGATTTGAAAAGACTATTCGGCTAAGAGCTTTTTATTAAAATTAATAAGGTATAACTTTTCTGTTGCTCTTGTGAATGCAGTATATAACCATCGCAGAAATTCATAATTTGCGGGGTTATCTTCGCTAAAATCTGTAATATATCCGTGATCAATAAATATAGCTTTCCATTGTCCTCCCTGGGATTTATGACAGGTAAAAGCATAAGCATATTTTATTTGAATTGCATTAAAGTACGGATCTTCGAGTATTCTTAATCTTCGTTTCTTCAAATCTTTAATGTCTTGAAAATCTTCCATCATGGTTTGAAAAAGTTTTTTATAAAAATCATTTCCCCACGAAGGTTGTTCCGAGTCAAGAGTGTCAAGTAGAACTTTTGCTTCTACTTCAATATCAGGGTAATCAACAAATCTGATTTTTACGTCTGCAAAATTGTATCCGTAAATAAAGTTTTTATTATAAACTTTTAGTACTTCGAAAATATCTCCATTAGCAATAAATTCCGGTTCCATATTTTCAGGAAGCCAATAATAGGAATTTCTTACTGCCATTATTAAATCACCTGGAGACAAAATATCTTCGAGATAAAGTATCCTGTTTCTTATGCCATTATTAAATTTTACCGCAGCGTGATTGGACCTGCATACAATTTTTGTTTCTTCCTGTCCGAATTTTGAGTAACAACTTTCAATTTCTTCTAGCAAGTCGCTTCCATTAATATAATTGATGTCTCTGAAGCCTAAATCAATTATATTTTGAATGTTGAGATCTACATCATTTATTTTATTTCTTATTTTTGTTGCATTGTAGAGGATCCCCGAATCTTCAGCCTGTCTAACGACTTCTGTGAGTTCGGTTGAAAAAACATTAAATCCTAAAGATTCCAAATATTCTATGTCGAGAGCAGGGCTTACAACGGAGTTTACAGGCGGAAGTTGGGCTTTATCGCCAACAAACATAAGTTTACAGTTATTATCGTTGTTGTAAACGAAATCCAAGAGGTCTTGCAATAAGTTGCCGCTTCCGAAAATATTGTCCGAAGTTTCAAAATTATTTACCATTGAGGCTTCGTCAACAATAAAAAGAGTATTTTTTAATTTGTTAAAGTTAAGAGTGAATCTTGCTTCCGGATCGGAATTGTTTTTTCTGCGGTATATAAATCTGTGAATAGTAAATGCAGTGCGTCCAGAATATTCGGTGAGTACTTTTGCAGCTCGTCCAGTGGGAGTGAGAAGAACAGTTTTTGTTTTATAATAGCTTAAGGCTTCAATAATTGCTGATATAAGAGTAGTTTTGCCTGTTCCTGCATATCCGTATAGTACAAATATTCCTTGCTTATCTTTATTTTTTAAAAAATTGTAGATTTCCGTAATTGCTTTTAACTGACTACTTGTAGGGGTGTTGTCAAGATGTTTTATTATAATATCTTTAAAAATGTTTACTGACATAAAATAAAATTGTAAAAAAACTGTTTGAATTTTGAAAAATAATTTAATTTTGTGCAAAACTAATATTAAAATTACTAATAATGAATAAGACAGTTGATATTATTATTAAGGTGGTTCTTTTAGGTGTAATTGTAACCCTTGCATATCTTATTGTTGCGGGTATTCAAAAACCGATAGATTTTGAAAAAGAAAGGGCTTTCAGATTTAATGTAACTATCCAGAGATTAAAGGATATTCGTACTGCTCAGGTTGCTTTTAGAGAAAGATATGGATACTTTACACCTTCTTTTGACACTCTTATTAATTTTATAAACAATGATAATATCAGAGTTATTAAGGCAATAGGTACTGTTCCCGACACCTTAACCGAAAAAGAAGCCTTGAAACTTGGTATTATTCAACGTGATACATTTTTTGTACCTATTAAGGATTCTTTGTTTAAACACATAAATTACAAGATCGAAAATATTAGATTTTCTCCTACTGGTAAGAAAGTCGAATTTAAAATGGATACTGCTTCCGTACTTACAGGTTCGGGTGTTATGGTTAAAGTTTTCCAATGTTATGTTTTGTATGATGATATTTTAGATGGTCTTGATCGTCAACTTATTATTAACTATAAAGCTCTTAAAAAAGATACTTGTTTACGTGTAGGTTCTTTAACCGAAGCTACCAATAATGCCGGTAACTGGGAATAAATTTTAAATGAGAGAAATCAGAATAAAATCGAAAGATTTTTTTGATCCCGATATCGAAAAATTAAGTTTGTCCATCCTAATAAATCAGGATGGATTTTCTTATTCTGTATTTAATGAAGACGAAAAACAATATGTAGGGTTAATCTCAAATAATTTCAAAACTAATCAAGATAAATATTCTTTGTACACTAATGTTTTTGAAAAAGATAAATTAACTCATCCCGGTTATAATTCAAAAATAATATTTTCAACTTTCAAGAAATCTATTGTTCCTAAATCAATTTTTCAAAAAGATAAAATTTCTCACATTTTTAAATTATCTCATTTTTTGAACGATAACGAAATTCTGCTCTATAATCAAATTGACGATATTGATGCAATTATTATTTACGATGTTGACAAAAACGAGTACGAGTTTATTAAAAACCATTTTCCTAAAGCCGAAATTTTTTGTGATGCCTCTGTTTTTGTAGAGAATTCGTTATTGAAACTACGTAACGATGAAAATCGTCCTGGCAATAAAGTCTTTGTTAATATTGCTCCGGATTTTTTTGATGTACTCGTTTTTAATGAAGAACTTAAACTGTTCAACAGTTTTAAATATAAAACGGCAAATGATTTTCTGTACCATCTAGTAAATATTTTTAATCAACTTCGACTTAAAGCCGATACAACTCAGGTTGAAATTAGCGGTTTTATTGATCCTGCTGATATTTCAATTATCAATTTACGTAAGTTTATTGCAAACATTTATTTCACTTCCTTGAATAAAAAATATAAATATTATTATCGTTTTCAGGAGATTTTACCTCATTATTTTTCGATAATATTAAATTCATAATTATAAATGCGTATAATAGGAGGAAAATATAGAGGAAAAATTATTTCTCCACCGAGCAATTTTAGATCAAGACCAACAACAGATTTTGCAAAAGAAGCATTATTTAACGTGATAGGAAACTATTTTAATTTCGAAAATATTTCCGTACTTGATTTATTCAGCGGAACAGGAAGTATTAGTTACGAGTTTGCCAGTAGAGGAACAAAAAATATTGTGGCTGTTGAAAAAAATTTTATTCATACTAAATTTATTCAGACCACAATAGAAAAACTTGGTTTTAACAATAATATCAGGCTTATTAAATCTAATGTTTTCAGATATTTAAAATCAACCAAACAAAAATTCGATTTAATTTTCGCTGACCCCCCTTATGATCTTGAAAATATCCCTGAAATTTACGATTTGATTTTTAAGAAGGAATTGTTATCCGATAAGTCGTTACTGATTATAGAGCATTCGGCGGAGATTGATTTTAGTTCGTACAAATATTTTTTGATGAAAAAAACTTATGGAAGCGTGAATTTTAGTTTTTTTGACCCGGAGCTGGAAAGTTAGAAATTACAAGTTATAAGTGTAAAAGTTTTTTATTTGGATAGTACTTCGGTGCCTGCAACTTTTCTATTAGTACTGTGTTTGGCGAAGCCTAAATGATTAGGTATACACAAGCTGAAATTACCGGTATAAAAATATTATCAAACCTTATGGAATATTCTTTTATTTCGATATTAATTTAGAATAAAGCTATTATTAACTCTTTAATAAATAAAAATGCAATGAAACAACTTACTGCAAGTTTAAGAACAATCCCAAATATCAATCCCAAAAATGAACCTAATGATGCAACAAGAGATTTTGAAAATTTATCGGGGTCTTTAACATTTTTTCTAATTTGATAATGATAAAAAAGTTCACCAATGAGTGCTCCTAAAAAAGGGAAAATAAAAATTCCTAAAGGAGCAAAGAATAATCCAATTATTACTCCTATTCCGCTACCACGAATTCCCCATTTTGTACCACCGGCTTTTTTTGTTCCCCAGGCAGGAACTACATAATCAAGAATTGTTGCAATAAGTGCTGCTGATGCGGTGAATATTAATGTGAAGGTCGAAAAGTTTACAATACTCGTAAAGTGAAGTAAAAGTAATCCAGCAAAGCTTAATGGCGGTCCTGGAATTACAGGTAAAATACACCCGATAATTCCAGCAATTATTAGAATAGAACCAAGTATAATAAGAACAATGTCCATTATCTGATTTTTTCTTTTAGTCGTTTCTCAACTTCATGCTCAATCTCATTTTTTGAAATTTCAATTGCTACATAGTTATAATGAAGACCTTTACGGTATTTGTCGCGGTTGCAAACAATATTTATATCGCTCAAAATAGTTTTGCGAGCTATGGTAATTTTTGTCTCGTAATCAGGATCTTCGAGAAATAATTTGTGATTGTATTTTTCGAGAATATAATCATCAATAAGTTTTGAAGCATTTTGTTTTGCTAAAAATAAAGACTTTTCAGCAGCAAGCTGTGGATTAGAGCTTTTTGCCTCTGCATAGCAACGTATGTATTTGTCGTCGCTTAAGTAATTTTTGCAAACATTTCTATTAAGTATATCGCAGGAAATCAAGGTAATACTTATGATTAAACTTAGCAATGCGAATTTTTTCATTTTAAATTTTCAATTTTTATTAGCTCAAAAATAAATTATTTGGCCATATGTTTGTTATAATTCTGAAATTCTATAATTTTTTTACACTTTCTTTTACAATCCAACCCTGTTTCCCGTCTGCAAGCCTAATGTTATACCAGTTGTTTAATGAATCCAATATTTCAACTTTTAAACCTTCATTAATTTCAAACATATTGGTCCCTTCTTCTTGAGGACTTGATTTTACCATAACAGGATCGAATATTATTGCAAATTTATTTTTTGTTATGTTATTCGTCTGTTTTATACTGAATAATAGAGATAATGAGAAGAAAAAAATAAAAATAATTCCTGTATAAAATCCTATCTTTTTTTGAGTTAAGGTTTTACCAAAGAGATAAATTATTATAGCTGTTAACAAAAAAACGAAAAACATAATACTCAAAACAGCCCAGGTATTTGCAGAAAACAAGTTAAGGGTCTGTTTATACCATGAGATAAAGAAAAATTCGGGCAAAGGTTCTACTTTGTTTTTTATTTGTGAGTATGCGATTTTCAGGTTATGATTTATATCTGGGTCGGAGGGATTGTGAAGTTTTGCTTTTTCGTAATAATAAATTGCAGAGGCAATATCACCGGACTTGAAATAAGCGTTGCCAAGATTGTAATATAACTCAGAAGAATAATATCCCGATTTTAAAATTTCGAGATAAACTCTTACAGAATTTTTGAAATCGTTTTGCATATAGAAGTTCAAAGCAGAATCCTGTAAGTTTTTAATTCTTTGATTGGGTTTGCCGAACGATATAATACTTTCGCTGAAAATTAAAATTAATATTATGATTATTACTTTTTTCATATCTCAAATCTTTATAAAACTTGATCTAATTTTTCAATTATCTCGGCTGCTTTTTTGTAAATTTCTTGTTTATCCTGTTCGGTTTGAACAGGAGCAAAATGTGCAAATTCGCAAAGATCAATTAAATCAATAAAGTTTTTTGATAATTCGCTATCGGCATTTAAACTTTCTAATACATTGATAATTTTATCTTTTGTTAAATCGGCAACGGGAATACCTAATCTGTCGCCGGCAAAGCCCCATAAGGTGGAAATAATTTCTTTGTAGAATTTTTCATTATCACGACTTTGTAAATATTTTCTTGCTTTTTTCAATCTTCTTCTGGAAACTTTACCTGCATTTCTTTGTTTTAACTTAACAATGTTAGAACGCTCTTTTATTATCTTTCTTAACAGAATAATTACAACAATAAATATAACTGCAGGAACAATAAACAAGAATGGAAATACTCCTGTTTTAGTAATTAAATTGTTTGTTTTATAAAGATTGAAATTTTTGGTTTTTATGTATCTTATATCTTCGTCGCCGATATATTCAATCCCTTTCTGGGAGTAGTTATAGCTCTTATCATCAAATTTAGTGTCGTTTTTATCACGTCTAACGGCAAAAATTACTTCTTTGGTTTCAATGGTTTTATATTGATGAGTATTAAGGTCGTAGTATGTAAAGTTAAATTTTCCGAGATTATATTTGCCAGGAAAACGTGGAATGAGAGTATATTCCCATGTTTTGCTGCCTGTAACTCCGTTTGAAGTTACAGATGTTTTTTCGTTTACAACTGGATCGTAAACATCAAATTCTTTAGGCCAAACTAACTTTGGAGTTTCAATCATGTTGAAATTTCCCGTACCGAAAACAATGAACTTAAATGTTATTGCATCGTTTACATTTACGGTATCAGCCGATTTTTCGATTTTGAAATCAAATCTACCTATTGCTCCGGTAAAAGTGGATGGTGGCGAAGTTAATGGTTTTACTGTAATGTTGATTTCGGGAGTGCTGATTTTTTTGTTTTCAGTTTGGTAATTTCCAAACCACATGTTTTGAGAGGTCAAAACTCGCACCTCGCAATCAAAATCGGCTTTTTCAATTTTTACATTACCTGTAACTCTTGGATATAGTATGTATTTTTTTAATAATGCTGTATTGTAGGTTCTGTTATTTATGATTTCTTTTGTGAAATATATTCTTTCGGGACTTTCGATCTCTTCGGCATAAAACGCATCAAATGCGGGTAGTTTTATATCTTTAAAGCCTATCAAATCTACTGTAGTGTAAATTTTTATGGTTGCAATAATGGGTTCTCCTTTATAAGCAGTCGTTTTGTCAACAATTACTCTTGCAAAAAGATCTTCAGCAGTGATTTCTTTAGGTTGTACTTGCTGCGGTTGTCCGAAAAAGTCATTATAAAAGTCTGCCCAGGGATCGTAGCCTCTTCTGTTGTTTCTGGGATTTTGACTTTGCACAGGATCTTTTTGAACTTCAATTCTTAAAGTATTTGAGTTATATGTTTTACCATCAATGGTTATTTTGCCAGGACCAATTGTAAATGTGCCAACATTTAACGCTTGAAATGTATAAGTATAGGTATATGTGGTGGACTGCGACATGTTTCCGTTTATAATTTGAATACTTTGGCTTGTGGAAACTGACGGTCCTCCAACTAATTTAAAACCGCTATAGTCGCCTGGTTGGATATTAGTTCCTTGTTTGTTAACAATAAACTGTACCTGAAAAGTTTGGTTTATTCCTATTTTTGATGGTGCTTTCGCAGTAAATTCAATATTATCTGCTTGTAAATCATAGAAAAATAATGAAAGAAACAGAATCAAAATCCCGCTATTCAATTTCATAAAATGTTTTTTTATCCGAACAATGTTTTTTTTCTTACAAAAACTCTGCAATTTTAACAGAAATACTAATTTTATATTGTTTTTCTTTCTTAAAAAAAAGTTAATCTAAATGCTAAAATATCTGCTAATATGATAACACATAAAATTTTAAGAAATTTATTAAAGATTTTTGCCATAACTGTAGTAAAAGTTTCACCTGAAAATTTGTCATATATTCAACCAATTGTGTCAAAATTTTTACAAAATATAGATGAA
Organism: Bacteroidales bacterium Bact_19; assembly: GCA_001603595.1. Classification (GTDB taxonomy): domain Bacteria; phylum Bacteroidota; class Bacteroidia; order Bacteroidales; family ML635J-15; genus Bact-19. The sequence goes on along the minus strand of LUZK01000034.1, from coordinate 42,336 downwards.
AAATATCGAGAGGAATACTTGAATTTTTTTAAGAGTGAATTAGAAAATTTCACCGAAAAAGAACAAAGAATATTGAAAAAACGTTCTCTGAACTCATTGAAAATTATCAGCCTATGTGCTGAAATTAATTCAGATTTAGAATTAAAACATAAGTATGTTTTATTGTTTTATCTTATTGAATTGAGTAAAAAATGTTTACTTATTGAGCAATCCTATGAATATATAAAACTAGTAGGTGATAGTATTGGAATTCAAAAATTGAAGATAGAAACTTTAATAACTGGACTAAATAAGTTTGATAATTTAAATTATAAAACATTTATATTTAATAATTTTAAGATAGTTGATTTTGCTTTACTTGAAGCCAATCTGACTTTACTAAGAATACTGAATGCTAATGTTTCTATAGATGGTTTTAAATATGAAACAGGAGACAATGCACTGTTTGGAAGCGAAAATATAATGTATTTTGATAATCATCCGATTCTTCTAAGGGATTTAATCAAAAACTATAACAAAAAAAATCATCTATTAAGAAAATTTAGAATCAGTAATTTGACATACAGAGAAAAAAATAAGGAAATTTTAAAGCCCCTAAGCATCGAATTTTGTTCAGGAGAGTTAATTGCTGTGATGGGAAGGAGCGGTAGTGGAAAGAGTACTTTTTTGAAAGCTGTTGGAGAGTATGGTAAAAGTAAAAATATTTCAGGAGAAATTCTTGAATCTTCAGAATTTGAGTTCTTTATAGTTAAAACAGTTTTGATGGATCAGAATCCGGGATTTATTCCTTATTATTCGGTTTATGAGAATGTTAGTGCAACTCAAAAGTTCTTCGGTACAGATTCAGATGTTGATGATTTGCTTGATTTTGTTGGAATAAAACATAAAAGAGAAGAAGTTGCAGTTAAATTTTTTAATAAGCCTTTTAATTTATCCGGTGGAGAGTTAAAAAGGCTTTCTATTGCCATGGCTCTTGTTACCAATCCTGATATTTTGCTTTTGGATGAACCTTTAAGCGGATTATCATCAGCCGACGTAATGGAAATCGTAAAACTTTTAAGAATGTTGGCTGACAATTCCAAAGTTGTTTTTTGCAGTCTGCATCAACCTGATTATAATGTGTTTTTAGCTTTTGATAAAATATTGTTTATTGACGAAGAAGGTTATTGTATTTTTTTCGGAAAACCTACCGAATGTTTTGAGTATTTTAGAAATCAAACAGATAATATTTCATTATCTACACTCCCGGAGATTTGTAAAAATCCGGCAGTACTTTTTAAATTGGTGGAGAGTCGAAATCATTACGACAATATGGCATACCGACGAAAATTCACACCTTCTGAATTGTATCAAAACTTTTTGAAAAACAATAAATTAGAGAATAAAGCGGTTTATAATAAAATTAAAGTTTTTCACAACAAAAAGTTTTGTAAAACCCTGAGAAACTTTATAAAACTTATCTTTATATCTGATTTAAAAAATTATAAACGATCTTTTGCACTATTTTTTACAGTGTTATTTTGCGGGCTAATCTTTTCCGCACTGTTGAGTTCGCCAAAACAATTTTATTATAATGATAATTTTCCAATTTGGATTTTTGTAATACAATTAAGCTCTGTTTTTATTGGAATGATGATAAGTGTTCACGAAGGATTTTATATATATGAATATCTTAAGTTTCTACGAAGAATATTAAAATTCCACAATGCTGAGGCATTAACTCTACTTATAAAGTATTTTTTAATAAGTTTTATACTTTCACTGGTTTTAGTATTTCCCGGAAGCCTAATAATGAAATGCGAATTTTATGGGATAAAACTTTTCTTATGGATATGGATTTTAATGCTTTGGGGAGCCTTTGCCGGAATTTTAATTTCAAAATTATCGAAAAATTTGGTTGTGGCTTTTGTTTTAATTCCTTTTATTATAATGCCACAGATAATTTTGTCAGGTGCCTTTGTTAGATACGATAAACTGAATCTTTTTTCGACTAAAGCTTCCTCTGATGTCCCTTATATTGCAGATTTAGTTCCTTTAAGGTGGAGTCTTGAAGCCATAACAGCTGATTTTTACATGAATAATCCCTACGGAAAAATTATTACTCCTTTTAGTAGTCAAATTAAACTTAATAACTTTAAAATTAAGAATTTTTATATATTAAACAGCAATGATTCGGAAATATCGGGGGAAAAGAAAAAAAATGACTTTAATAATGTTTTTACTGATAAATTGCAAAAAGAAAATAACATACTTATTAACTTAATAGATTCGGAATTTCGCAAATACGAAAATATAGATTTCATTCGAAAAAAATATTCAAATATTGGAATAGACAGGATTATAAGAAATTATGAAACTATTGATAATACTAACATTGAAAATTTTCCTCGAATTTTTCATAAAGATGTTGAGTTTGTAAATAACAGAGTCTTTTTGAACGGGTATAAATATTTTGTTGGCATGATTATTAATACATTTAATTATAATTTTCTCGTTATGTTCTTTTATTTATTTATAATGTTTTTAGCTATTTATGTTTTATTGAAAACTGAAAAAATATAATTAGGATTCGGAATGTAACACAAATCCGGATTTTATTCTCGATGCTCGATATGGATAAATATAATATTACTTATATTTGTTTCTAACATTTAATATTTTTTGTATGTTATATTTTTGTTTTAAATTACAAATTAGTTATTAACAAAAAATTGTTAATAAAATATCCAGAAAATATTTAGTAAAAGAAAATTGTAATAATAAAATGTTTATATTTGTACTTTAAAATTGTTTAACTAAAATTAGTGTATTATGAAAAAAGTTTATGTTTTATTTAGTCTTATTCTAGTTTCTGTATTTGCATTTTCACAATTTGCAAGTAAGAAAGACGAAGTTATGGGTAGAGTTTCAAAGCCTTCTCTTAGCGAAATGACAGTTTACCCTGCAGTTGAAAAAGAAGCAATGACTACAATTTTTTCTGAAGGGTTTGAATGGACAAACATGCCTGAAAATGGATGGACAACTTTGGATCAAGATGGTGACGGACAAGATTGGTTCATATATACAGTAACCGGAGCCGCCCATTCCGGATCAAAATGCGTTGCTTCTGCTTCTTGGATATCTGGAACAGGTCCATTAAACCCAACCAATTGGATTATTACTCCTCAAATTACTTTGCCAGCAAGTGGAACAATAATGTTGGACTATTGGATTGCTGCGCAAGATCCTTCATGGTATCAAGAAAGATTTAAAGTAGCTATTTCAACAACTAACACAAATCCTTCAAGTTTCACAATTATTCATGAAGAAACTCTTGATTCAGGAGGATGGAAACAAAGAATTCACAACCTATCTTCCTATGCTGGACAAAATGTTTATATTGCTTTTATCCACACTGAATGTACAGATATGTTTTATCTTAAATTGGATGATGTGACTGTATATACAAATGATATTACAGATGCTGCAATTGTAGATATTATCGAACCAAATCATTTAAGTGGCTGCCAGTTATCATCTAATCAGAATGTTACAGTTAGAATCCTAAATAATGGAGGTTCAGATATTTCTAACTTTCAGGTTTCTTATTCAGTAAATGGCAGTGCTCCTGTTATTGAAACAGTTACTGCTTCAATTGCACCCGCATCTTCATATGATTATACTTTTATTACTACTGTTGATATGTCAGCTTTAGATTTATACAATATTGTAGCTTCTGTTAATTTAACCGGAGATTCTAATCCTGATAATAATATGGCTTCATTAGAAATCATAAGTGGTGATGCTGTGATTGCCTTTGACGCTCTTACCGATAACATGGGTGGACAATCTTGGCAGGTAATAAATAAATTAACTAATGAAGTTGTTGCTGAAAGAACTATAGGTTGGCAGTGGAATGTTGTAATTCATGAAGAGGTTTGTGTTATTGATGATTTATGTTACAAAGCTGTTGTTTCTGACGAAGACGGTATGATTGATGGTTCAGCATGGTTAACAATAAGTTACAACAGTGTTGTTGTCGCAGGAAGTACTACTCCAGACTCGTTTACAGGACCTCAGTTAGTTGCTGATAATTTAGGCTCAGGTTGTGCTGCTATTGATGCTGAATTATATGAAATTGATCCGATTTTCCCATCATGTGAAATGGGAGATGAAACTCTAATGGTTCGTATTAAGAACAACGGTACAAATCCATTCTCTAATTTTACAGTGTCTTACACTGTTAATGGGGGTGCTGCAGTTACGGAAAATTTTGCAGGAACTGTTAACCCGGGTGAAATTGTTGACTTTATTTTTTCAACACCAATAAATATGTCAGCAGATGGGCTATACGAAATTATAGCTACTGTTAATGTTGCCGGTGACGAAATTGCTTCAAATAATTCAAGAGATTTCGCTACTGCAAACATAGAATCAACTGATGTTCCATACTCTTCAAATTTTGATACTGAGGAAAGTTTACTTGGATGGGCTATTTATGATGCTAATAGTGATGATAATTCATGGGTTTATGCAACGGGTTACGGAGTTGAAAATTCAAATGCATTTGCCTATGTTTACAATACTGAGAATCCTGCTAATGACTGGTTATTTTCAACTTGTATTGATTTAATGGGTGGACAGGATTATAGAGTTAGCCTCGATTATAAAGTTCAATCAGCTTCTTATCCAGAAAAAATGGCTATTTATTATGGCAATGCACAGGATCCTAATGCTATGACACTAATTCTTGATTTAGGCACTTTGACAAATACAGAATATCTAACTGCAAATGCTAACTTTACTCCTTCTGCATCCGGTACTTATTACTTTGGTATTAAAGCTTATTCTGATGCTGATATGTGGAATTTATTTGTTGATAATTTTGCAGTTGATATTTTTGTGTCAAACGAAATGGTAAATACTGCTGCTGTTAGCGTATATCCTAACCCAGCAAATGATTTTATCACAGTAGTTAATGCTGAAGGTGCTAATATCGAAATTATCAACATGTTAGGTTCTGTTGTTGCTAAGGTTAATAATGCTTCTGCTAATCAACAAATTGATATCAATAACTTAACTAACGGAACTTATTTCGTTAAAGTTAATGGAGAAGTATTCAAACTCAATGTAATTAAATAATTCAGATTAAAAAAATGTTAAAAGGAGGGGCAATTGCTCCTCCTTTTTTATTTTTGCAAAAAAAATATGAAGAAATTTTATAAATATTTTATAATACTAATAATTATTCTGAATTCTTGGAATTTGTTCGCTCAGTCAAATACGCACTTTAGATTAGTTGAACTTACAAATCTTGCCGGTACTTACAATAATCATAACAACAAAATTAAAGTTGATGGGGAAGAATATTTTTATTTCAATTTTACTTATCCAACAGAAGAATTTCTGATAAAAATATATCCGGCACAGAAATATTCTGATAAAGAATTTGTTTTTTATTCAAGTGCAGACTATGAATTTACCGATTCTGTTTATTATATTCAGGATCATTACGAGACAAAAATTAAATTCAAAAATATAATTGATAATCCTAAATTAAGTTTTAAATATAGTATTTCTGAACAGAATAGTAAAAGCAATGTTTTTGAGATAATACTTCTTCCTGTTGCTGTGATGGATTGTGGTTTTGTGAAAACTCCCGAAGAACTTTTCACAGGTGAAGAATTTCTTGTAGAAATATATTCTAGTTTGCCCGAAAATATTGTAATTAATCTTTCTTGGAATAAAGAATTTCCTGTGCATTACCGAATGATTAAATCCAAAACGGATGAAATTATAATAAATTTTTTGGCAACTCAACCCGGGCAATATTCCATCCCTATTTATCTCGAATTAAAAAAGCCAATGATGGACGAGAATGGGAATTTAATTTATAAATATGGTCCTTTGAAATTGGATATTAATGTAAAAACCAGCCGTCTTGCTTTTCTATCAACCGACATAAAAGAAATCAGCATTGATGAAAAGAACAGATCCGAAGGGGTGGAAATTCAAATAGATTATAATAGAAATCTTCAGCTCCAAAAAACATACAGAATAGAAAATTCAGAAGCCCCCGGCGGAGTTTTAATAGCAGAACTTTTTACAAAATCAAGATTGGCAAATAACAAAGTCTTAGCAGTAGTAAGAACATATAATTATCATAACCAAACAGATGGGTTGATGTATATAAAAGACGGAGATGAACCTAAGTTTATTACAAATTTTTCAATTATACCACTTACAAAAATACAATCAGTTCGGATTATGCGTGACGGCTCAAACTGGTTAAATTCAACATCTTTGTATCCCGGAGAAGAGGTTTTGATACGTTTTGAAGGGCAATCTTTATTAAGATCTAAAATCAGCGTCGAAGATCTTCAAATTATTAAATCAGATACATTATTAAGCAGTAACGAAGTCATTGAATTCAGAGCTTTAGTCCCGTTTGATATAAAAAAGAGAAATCTTAATGTACTGGTTAATAATCAACCTACTGGATTAATGTTTCATATCGTTGAATACGAAAGAATTCGAGCTTTTGACTATATAACGATTGATTACGGTGCAGGTCCAAAGGAATTGTTAAGTTATACAGGTCCGGCATTTACGCCAAAAACAATTAAAGATATTGTAATATCTTTTGATGTTAATAAAATAGATTCTAATAATGAACTTTATGGTAATCAGTATCTTGATATTGAAGTTAAAATTACAGGTAGCAGAGGAGAAGTACTTGAGGTATTGAATCTTAATTCTGTTTTGGTAAGTCCCGGAAGTTTATCGCCACGCTACCAATTTTATAATCGGAAAAACTCTAATACAGTGATACTGTTAAATCAATATCTTAATCGAAAAACTTTCGATCTTGACAGTTGGGTTAGGATTCAGATTACTTTTAAACCGTCAAAAGCAACCTCTCTGAGTAGGAGCGATATAAAAACAGTTGATATTATTGTCCAGAAATCTGCTCGTTTTGATATAGATGTTTCTTTTCCTGCCGGTTTGATAACCAAAAAAATTGGTGATCCCGGTTATGGAGATTTAGGTGGGATTAGTCTTGCAATGATTGCTCAATTTAGTTTTTATCAAAAAGAAAAAATAAACCGTTTTCGTCCATATAAAATTGGAGCAGGTTTTATTGCAATAAATGCTCTTAATTTTGCAGATAACAATGCTCTTAGAGACATGGGAGTTGTTATTATCGGGAGTCTTTATCCTACAACAAAAGAATCTAAAATGACTTTCCCGTTATATCTCGGAGGAGGATATTTACTTTCTTCCGATAAGTGGTTTGTTCTACTTGGTCCGGGGATTAGAGTTAGATTATAAGAGGGATTTTGAAGGTAGAAGTTTAAATAGTAAATACTTCAAAATAATTAACGTACAAAAAACCTAACAGCAAAGCTCCAATAAACCCTGTATTAGTCATTGGGGGTTTATGAACTAATGCTTCGTGTGTGGGTTAGCTTACGCTCAACCATCGAGAGGATCAATCATAAGGGCGTTTCGAGAGCCTCAACTCTCATAAATGTCGGCTTTGGGCAAATTAAACATTCTCTATTGCTGAATTTGGAATAGAGTTAACTATATTTAAAGTTTTTTTAGATTTGTAATCTTTCTTATCTATATTTAGTGCCGATAAAATCTTATTCCTCCAATCAAATGCAGTTTAAATGCTTATTTCAAATTTTTCAGATATTCTTTTTACTGTTAAAACTTCGCCTACCTTAATCAATTCAAATAATTTCAAAAACTTTTCTTTTTTATTTATGTAATGAAGACTGCTTCCACTTGTAGGAAGAAACGTACGCTTGCAACTTTTACATCTATATCTTGGTACGTTAATGTATTTCCCATACTTAACAAAATGTTCACTTTCGCAATACGGGCACTTAGTTACCGGTAAATTTAGGATTTCTTCAGGAAAAGGATTGCGATTTACTTTTTTACTTTTTTGATTCATTCTTTTATTGTTTTTTTTATTTGAGATAATTTGTAACAAATTTACAAAATAAATATATCAATACAAATCAAAAATTTTAAACAATTGTTTACAATCCATTTAGATGTTATGTGAAATTTAAAATTAATTGTTTTGTTTTAGTGAGCAAATACAGAATTTAATATCATTAGTTATTAACTTTTCTTGTAATATTAGTTTTTTTATTTTATATCTTTGAAATAAAAATAATAATAATGGAAATTTTATATTTAATACTTGGTATTTCGGTTGGTGCTTTACTATCTTATTTGTTTTTAAGAGAAAAAATTAAGAACTCCAACAAATATTCTGAACTTGAGTCAATGTACAACATCTTAAATCTAGAAAAAGAAAAATTGATTGTTCAAAAAAACGAGTTAGAAATTTTATATAAGGAATTAAAGGAAGAAAACCAACGAATAAATAATGAAAATAAGACTTTGATTTCTTCAAATTCGGGTTTGGAAGCAGAAAAAAAATCCATGATTGAAAAAATTGAAACTCAAAAGTCCGAAATTTTTGAATTACAGAAAAAATTAGCCACAGAATTTGAAAATCTAGCCAACAAGATTTTTGAAGAAAAAACAAAAACTTTTAACGAGTTAAGTAAAAATCAACTTGATAATATATTAAATCCCTTCAACGAAAACCTGAAAGAGTTTAGAAAGATTGTTTACGAAACTTACGAAAAAGGATTAAAAGAGAGAACCGAACTTGGAGCAGAACTTAAAAACATGCAAGAGCTTAGTCGTAAGTTACAGATTGAAGCCAACAATCTTGTTAATGCTCTTAAAGCAGATTCACAAAAACAGGGACGCTGGGGCGAAATGCTACTAGAAAGAATTTTAGAGTCATCCGGATTAATAAAAGGGGAGCATTATACTGTACAGGAAACTTTTAAAGGCGAAGAATCAAAAAATTACCGTCCGGATGCTATCGTAAAATTACCTGAGGATAAGCTTATAATAATAGATTCTAAAGTTTCTTTAAAAGCATACGAAAGATATTTATCGTCGGAATATGAATCCGAAAAAAAAGATGCCTTGAAAGCTCATATTGAATCCGTGAAAAAACATGTAAAAGAATTATCAAACAAAAATTACATTGGACAAATAAACGGCAAAACTCCGGACTATTTGTTGATGTTTATGCCAATAGAAGGAGCTTTTTCGCTTGCTGTAATCAATGATAAAAACATTTTTAACGAGGCCTGGGAAAATCAAATTGTGATTGTAAGTCCTTCAACTTTAATTGCAACTCTAATGACAGTAGCTTCAATATGGAAGCAAACTAAACAGGTTCAGAATGCACTTAAAATAGCTGAAGTGGGAGGGAAGGTTTACGATAAATTTATAGGATTTATTGATGACATGAGAAAACTAGAAGGAGCTATTGATAATGCTCAAAAATCTTTCAAAGAAGCTAAAAGTAAATTGTCCGAAGGTAAGGGAAATATTTTAAGCCAATTGGAAAATCTCAAGAAACTTGGAGCTAAAGCCGGAAAGTCAATAGCTAATGTTGGGTTTTTTGATAGAACAGCTCTTACCTCAAATAATGAAGAAGAACCTGACACTGAAACATCTGAAGAATAATTTTAGTTTTATATCACAAAAAATTTTAATACTTATCAGATTTTAATATTTCACCTCAAACGATTTAAAGATTGAACAAGAGCTTCGTCACGAGCAATGGCACGTATTGCCAGAAATGTAAAAATAAATGCTACAGCAGGTAAAATAATTAAAATACTTGTCGAATAATCAGTTCCGAATTTGCCGGCTGCATTTGTTAAAAAATAAAAACTAACTCCAATGGAACCAAGTTGCAATATCAAATTAAAAATATTTAAACGAATTTGCAGCATTCGGCGTTTGTACAGAAAAATAGAAATAAAAGTAACAAGGTTTATGATTATTATCATAATGAATAATGGAAGAAGCGAATAATCTGAATGAATTTTTTCTCCGTTAAATTGCATGCCTGTAGTGTAAACTTCAATTTGTGAGGCATCTTTAGTAATAATGTAACCAAAAGGGAAAAAGAAAAAACTTAATGTTGCGGCGAGGGCTAATAATAAAAATACTGTTTGAATTCTTTGTATCATAAAGCAATTTTTTTTACAAAAATAAACAAAAGCTAAAAAGAATGATTTTTATATGGAAATATTTTATTTAATAAATTAAATTTGCAATTTAAAATTTAACGAAATGGTACAATACAAGGATAATGTTGAAGCCGTTGATGCTTTGAGGGAAAAATATAAAGCTTTACACGCCGAAGTTTCAAAAAAGATTTATGGACAAGATCAAGTAGTGCGAGAGGTTTTAATCTCAATTTTCAGTAGGGGGCATTGTTTGTTAATTGGTGTTCCTGGTCTTGCAAAAACAATGCTTGTAAACACTTTGTCCGAAGTTTTGGGACTAAAAAACAAAAGAATACAGTTCACTCCTGATTTAATGCCATCAGATATCATAGGGACAGAAATTTTGGGTGAAGATCGTCACTTTAAGTTTGTTAAAGGACCTATTTTTGCAAACTTTATCCTTGCTGACGAGATAAACCGTACCCCGCCTAAAACGCAGGCTGCACTTCTCGAAGCTATGCAGGAAAGATCGGTAACGGCTGCCGGGAAAGAATATAAATTGGAAGAACCTTTCTTCGTTATGGCTACTCAAAATCCCATCGAACAGGAAGGTACATATCCCTTGCCGGAAGCACAGCTCGACCGTTTTATGTTTAATATAATTGTTGATTATCCTTCATATCAGGATGAATTAACAGTTGTAAAAAATACAACAATTGACAAAGAATTTGACTTAAAACAGGTATTATCAGCCGAGGAAATAATTTATTTTCAATCATTGATACGAAAAGTTCCTATAAATGATAATGTTTTGGAATATGCTGTAAAGTTGGTTAATAAAACTCGTCCCGGATCGGAATTTGCTCCCGAAATAACTAAGAAATATTTACATTGGGGTGCCGGTCCCAGAGCTTCTCAATATTTGGTTATAGGAGCAAAGACAAATGCGGTTTTGTCCGGTAAATACACTCCTGATATCGAAGACGTAAGGGCAGTTGCAAAAATTATTCTCAGGCATCGTATTATAAAAAACTACAAGGCCGAAGCCGACGGAATAAGTGTTGACCAAATTGTTGATGTTCTTTTGAACTCATAATGAAAATTGATTTTTTTAAATATTTTTTAATCTGTACTTTTTTTATTCAGCTAACTACTTTCGCCCAGCAAACAAGAAAAGTAGAGATACTTCATGCTAATTCGTTAGAATATGATAAAAGCATTGGCGAAAATGTGAACAGGCTTCTTGGTAAAGTAGTGTTTCGGCACGAAGATTTTTACATGTTTTGTGATTCTGCATATTTCTATTTTGAAACAAATACAATCAAAGCTTTTGATAATATCAGAATTAAACAAGGCGACAGCATTCTGCTGATTGGTAAATATCTTGAATATAACGGAGACACCAGAATTGCAAAGATGCGAGATTCTGTTATTTTTATGCATAATAAGTCTTTTCTTATTACCGATTCTCTGGATTATGATCGTAATCTCGACATGGCATATTACTATTTTAAAGGCAGAATTTACGATGGTGAAAATAAGTTAAGAAGTAAACGTGGTTATTATTACACAAGATTCAGAGACTATTATGCAGTTGATTCTGTTGTGCTTGTAAATCCACAATATACAATGTTTTCCGACACTTTAAGGTATAATACTGAAACAGCTATTTCTTATTTTTATGGACCTACAAATATTGTTTCGGATTCTAATTTTATATACTGCGAAAACGGATTTTACAATACAAGAACAGACGAAGCCGGATTTTCCGAAAACGCATGGTTGCGTTCTGGGAGTAATTTTTTAAAAGGCGACAGTTTGTTTTATTCTCGAAGGATTAAATTCGGCGAAGCTTTCAATAATGTTTCAATCATTGACACATTAGAAAATATTAAAGCTTATGGAGATTACGGATATTTTTACGAAAATCCTCAAAAAGCTATGCTCACCGAAAAAGCATTAATTGAATATTATTTTGATGATGATGTGGTTTATCTTCATTCCGATACAGTTTATATATATGTTGACACCTCTGATTTTCGGCATATTAAAGCATTTTATAAAGTTCAGGCATACAAATCAGATTTTCAGCTTGCTTGTGATTCTCTGTATTTTAATTCTCAGGATTCGATCTTAAGATTGTTTTTTAATCCTGTATTGTGGGGAAAAAATTCTCAACTTACGGGCGATTTTATACATGTGCATTTTAAAGAAAAAAAAGCCGATTGGTTTTTTGTTGATGGTAATTCTTTTGCTGTAATGCAGGTTGAACAAGATACTTCTAAATTCAATCAAGTACTTTCACGAACAATGTTTGGCACTCTTAATGATAATGAGATTGAAACCATAGATTTAAAAAATGATTGTCAGACAATTTATTATGTCGTTGATGAAGATACTGATGAAATTTCTGCATATAATAAAATTGTTAGTAGCAACATGAAAGTTGCTTTTGAAGATAATAAGCTAAAAATGATATGGTTTTATGAAAATCCAAAAGGAGAAACCATCCCTATTGAACAGCTTAAAAACGAACAATTATTTCTGCGAGGATTTCGATGGTTAGAAGATTATCGTCCCAAAACAAAAGATGATATTTTTATCTGGAAATTTAATTAAAATCTGAAAAATGATAACTTTTTTGCTTTCAATTACAATTTTGATTTTAGGATATGTTTTTTACGGGAGATTTATAACAAGATTATCAGGAGTAGATTCAAATCGGAAAACTCCGGCAGTAGCAATTAATGATGGAGTAGATTTTACACCTTTGCCGGTATGGAAGGTATTTATGATTCAGTTTTTGAATATCGCCGGTTTAGGTCCTATTTTCGGAGCTATACTTGGAGCTGCATTCGGTCCGATGGCTTATTTATGGATTGTATTGGGATGCATATTCTTTGGAGCCGTTCATGATTTCTTCTCAGGATTTATTTCTCTCAGGAATAATGGTCAAAGTCTTCCCGAACTTGTTGGTAAGTATCTTGGAAAATATCCGCGTAATTTCATGAGGATCTTTACATTTTTATTGTTGATTTTTGTTGGAGTAGCTTTTGTCAGTGGGCCTGCAAAACTTTTAACCGGAATTACTTCAGGAGGGTTGGAGTTTTGGCTTGTAGCAATTTTTGCATATTACTTTTTTGCAACTATTTTTCCAATTGATAAAATTATTGGAAGAATATATCCGTTTTTTGGTGTCACACTTTTGCTTATGGCTATTTTGATCGGTGGTGCAATTATATTTTATAGTTTTTCCGGAAGTTTGAACTTGCATGAAATTAGTTTAGAAGATTTTAAAAATTACCATCGAAATCCTGAAACAAATATGTTATACCCAATGATGTTTATTGTTATTAGTTGTGGTGCGATATCAGGATTTCATGCCACACAATCTCCTCTTATGGCCAGATGTTTAACAAATGAAAAGCAAACAAGATTTGCTTTTTATGGAGCTATGATTGCAGAAGGAATTGTTGCCATTATTTGGGCTACTGCGGCTATGAATTATTTTGGTGATGTTCACGGATTAAATTATGAATTATCAAATCCTGCACACGATCCTGCTTGGATTGTAAACGAAATAAGTAGAACCTGGCTTGGTAAAATCGGTGCAATAATCGCAATTATTGGCGTTGTGGTCTGTCCAATAACATCCGGAGATACAGCCTTCAGATCTGCCAGACTTATAATTGCCGATGCCATTAAAATTGATCAAAAACCAATTAAGCAAAGATTATTCATCGCATTACCAATATTTCTTGTTGCTGTAGTTTTGACTTTCGGATTAACCTCTCAATTTGCTACTATCTGGAAATTTGTAGGGATTTCAAATCAGATTTTGGCTGTGATAACTTTATGGACTATTTCAATGTATCTTAGTGTTAACAAAAAAAATCATTTAATCACAACAATTCCTGCTTTAATACTTACGACAATTTGTTTTACTTATATACTTGTTGCTCCACGTAAAAATGCAGGATTAGCATTAACTGGGACATGGCCCTTTGTAGCGGGAGTTATATTTGCTCTTATTGTTTATTTTTTGTGGAATAGTGCCAAGAAAAGCAAAATGATGCGTAATAATTTTTAACAATTGCTTTATAAATGGAATTTATATTTGATTTGTTTGTATCTGTTTACTAATTTACGAACATCTTTTTTACTCCGCTCATAATATTTTTTTATAAAATTAGAGATAAAATAATGGTCTTTAGTACAATCCGGCCAAACTTTTTGATAAAAACAATAATTTGAGTTTTGAGAAATCTTTTCTAAATTTGATTTTATAAAAATATTGTATTTAATGAACAGTTTTGGTAGACTTTTTAAAGTTGAAATATTTGGAGAATCACACGGAAAAGTAATAGGTGCCTTAATAGACGGATGCCCTCCCGGAATAGATATTAAAGTTGAAGATTTTATCCCGGACCTAAACAGACGCAAACCCGGAGCAAAAGGCACAAGCTTTCGTATTGAGGATGATGTTCCTTTAATAAAATCGGGAGTGTACAATGATAAGACAACCGGTTCTCCGATACTTATTATTTTTGAAAACAAAAACATAAAATCTACGGATTACAATTTTAATGGATTTCATCGTCCCGGTCAGGCTGATTTTGTTGCGTCAAAAAAATTCAAAGGATTTAACAATCCCTTAGGCAGTGGACATTTCTCGGGACGTCTAACTCTTGGTATTGTTGCTGCTGGAATTGTTGCAAAGAAAATTATCCCGGAAATCAAGTTTAGTTCGAAAATTCTTCTTGCAGGAGGAACAACAGAATATGAAGTTTTAATAGAAAAAATTCAATCCGAAGGAGACTCTATTGGTGGTGTTATTGAATGTAGAATTAACAATGTCCCGATAGGATTAGGTGAACCTTTTTTTGATTCTGTTGAATCTGTGATTTCACATATAATTTTCAGTATTCCCGGAGCAAAAGCTATTGAATTTGGCGAGGGATTAAAATCTGCTTATGCCAGAGGCTCTGAATTTAATGATGTTTTTGTTGATAAAAATGGAAAAACAAAAACCAACAATGCCGGGGGAATTAACGGAGGAATTACTAATGGGAATGAAATTGTTTTAAGAGTGTGGTTTAAACCGGCATCAAGCATACTAAAAAAACAGACTACTTATAATTTTATTTCAAACGAAATTTCTGATTTTGAAATTATCGGACGTCATGATGCTTGTTATGTTTTACGTGCACCTGTAATCGTTGAAAACGCTGTTGCAATTGCTCTGGCAGATTTATTCTTAATTCAAAAATCAATTTTATGAAATCATTTCTTGATACGGTAACGGATGAAATTATCAAAAAACATCAGGATTTTAGAGATTTGGAAATAATAGTTCCAAATAACAGGCTTGTATTATATATTAATGAATATTTAAAAAACAAAGTATCTTCTGTAAGTATAGCCCCCAACATTAGAACAATAAGCAGTTTGTTTGAAGATTTCTCAGGATTATATATTCCTGATGATTTATATTTATTGATAAAACTTTATAAGGTTTATAATGATATTAATGAAACAAATGTGACATTTGAAGAATTTCAATCATGGGGGCAAACCATTCTTAATGATTTTGATGATATTGAAAAATATCTTGTGGATGCTGAAAAACTTTTTTCAAATATTAGAGATATTTCCGAAATTGATAAAAAATTTAATTTTATCAGTCCCGAAGAGAAAGAAATTTTACAACGTTTTTGGAAGCATATTTTAGAAGCTGATGATAGTGATTTGAAACAAAAGTTTCTTGATTTATGGAGTATACTTTATAACTTATACGTTCATTTTAACGAAGAACTTTTATCGGAGGGAATAGCATATCAAGGTCTGGCATATAAAGTAGCAATTAATAAAATGGCAGACGAGCATTTTCCTAAAAGTAATTATCTTGCCATTGGATTTAATGCTTTAAATAAATGTGAAATTGAATTATTCAAATTTATTGGGACTAAACTTGTATTTTATTGGGATGCGGATAAATATTACCTGTCTAAAGTTCAAAATCACGAGGCAGGAATGTTTTTAAAAAAATATATTTATAATTTTAGTGAGCAAAGCAGCAAAATAGGAATTACCGATACAATTAGCAATCCCGAGTTTGAGGTAGAAGTTATTGGAATGCCATCTTCGGTAAGTTTGGTAAACCAGGCAGGGTTAATTTTAAACGAATGGAGAAAAAAAGAAGATTTCATCCCTGAAAAAACTGCTATTATTCTTGCTGATGAGAGTTTATTAATACCATTGATGTCAGCAATTCCATCAGATATTGATTCTTATAATATCTCAATGGGTTATCCGCTGCGAATGACCTCTGCTTTCACATTTTTGTCTTATTTGCTGGATTTACGCCTTACTGTTAAAAACAGGCAGAGTAAAAATTATTTTTACGGTACCAAAGTTATAAATATTCTAAATCATCCATATATTAAGAAATTATGTGTGAGCGAAACTGAAAAAATAAAGCAAAACATAATAACCAACAATCAAATTTATGTCGAAAGTGAATCGTTGTTTTTTGATGAATTTACAAGTTTAATTTTTACGAACTTGCCGGATAAAGTACCACAAATCAACAAATGGTTGCTTGAGGTTATAAATTTTATTTTTGATAAATTTTTTGAAATTCCAGATTCTGAAATAGAACTGCAATTTATTTTCAAAATTCAAAGTACATTGAATTTATTTTTTTCATTATTAAAAGAATTTGAGGACATTTTTACCGACAAACGAGAATACTTTAAATTACTGTTATCATATTTAAGAAACCAAACTATAGCATTTGAAGGGCAACCTATTGAAGGTGTGCAGGTAATGGGATTTATTGAGACCCGTTGCATTGATTTCGACAGAATAATCATGCTTTCAGTTAATGAAGGAGTGTTTCCCAAAACTGGATCGGCTCAAAGTATTATTCCTTATAATCTTCGCAAGGCATACGAAATGCCTGTGATTGAATTTCAGGATAGTATATATGCCTATTATTTCTATCGCTTGCTGCAAAGAGCAAAAGAAGTTAAAGTTTTATATTCTTCATTTGCAGGAGACAATGCCACAGAACCGTCGAGGTTTATATCGCAATTGAAGTATGAAGTTTTTACAGAAAAAGAATCTAAAATAAAGTTTACAAATCTTGGATTTAGAATTAACATAAACTCTTCGGGAAGGGTTGTCGTAAAAAAAGATGAAAATATAATTGAAAAATACAGGAGCAAATTAACAAGCGGTATAAGTCCATCAGAAATTAACACCTATCTTGATTGCAGATTAAAACATTATTTTAGCTATATTCTTGGAATAAAGGAACCAAAAACAACAATCGAGAGCATAGAACCCAATGATTTCGGTTCTATTTTCCATCAAGTAATGAAAACTCTTTATGAACCTTTTAAAGAAAAGTTAGTAAATAAAAATGATTTGGAAGCATTAATAAAATCTACAGAACTTATAAAATCAATAATTAAAGAACAAATAATAGAATATTATAAACTTCAGGAAATTGATTTTGTTGAGTCATTTAAAAATATTCTTCTCGTTGAAGTAGTTGCAAGATATGTGAAAAATTTACTTGAATTTGACAGTAATCACACTCCTTTTGTACTTTTAAGCATAGAAGAAGAATTATCATGGAAATTTAAACTTACAAACGATTTTGAATTAAACATCAAAGGAAAAATTGACAGGATTGATTTTTACAATAATGTTGTACGTATTATAGATTATAAAACCGGTGATGCTGATAACAAATTTTCTTCAATTTTGTCTTTGTTCGAAGTTAATAGAAGCTATAAAGCCGGTATAGCAACACAGTTGATGATTTATTCGATATTATATAAGAACAAGAACCCAGAAAAAACAGTAACTCCATGTATTTATGAATTAAAGAAGATAAACAATGTGAGAGAAGTTGAAGAATTACTTTTTGTAAAAGGTAAGGATACTGTAAATGATTTTACAATGGAGATGCAAACTGAATTGATTAAATGTTTAGAAAATATTGTTCGAGAAATGCTTGATGTTAATCTTGAAATAATTCAAACAGAAAACGAGAATAATTGTAAATTTTGTATTTTTAAAAATATTTGTAACAAATAAATAAAATAAAATGATGTTTAACCAAAACTAATTGCCATGAAACAAAAACTTTTTTTAACGAGTTTAATTTTAATTTCATTTGTGATGGTTTTTTCCTGCAAACAGAAATCTAAAGAAGAAGAGAAACAAAGTATTTGCGATTTTCAGAACAAGTTTTCCTTGCACATCAGTGATTATTTTTATGGAATGAAAGATACGTTGAAGCTGGATATTTCAGATTTTAATGTGAAATATTTCGAATATGAATTTGAAAATGACTCAACAGTTACTCTTCATTTGTTTAATTATTCTCCTGAAGAGAAAAAAGAATTGGAAGAAAGCGATGTCCAGATAAATGTAGAATTATATGCACGTAAGGGTATGAAAATTCAAAAAGGGGAGTATTTGTATCACGAATATGAGAATGGTCTATGGAGTAGGGTAACAATAAGCACTATATACGGAGTTGTTTGGTTTAATTGGTCTGTTGGTATGCCAAAGCAAGGAGGTGTTACAATAGATTATATTGATGAAAAAAATATATGTGGTAATTTTGATTTAAATGTTGATAATCCTGATTCGGAAATGATTGGGAGAGTTTCACTCAAAGGACCTTTTAGTATTAAGCAATAATTTTTTGTTTAATTATTATATCGTCTTGTGATTATACCATCAAAAAACCATCAAAGAACTAATATTATGTGTTGAATAGGAATGTAATGAACTAATGCTTAGAAGGGGTTTTATATAAAATGATTAATGTAATTTCAGATTTGCTCAACCTCGGGGAATACAAGTCTTTAAGCAAATGTTATATTTACAAATTGTAAAATTGAATAATAAATCGGTGTTAAACTCTTAGATTTAAAAATATTATACTTTAATAAAATTAAATTTTTTAAAGATTGATTAAATTTAATTCATAAATTTTTGTAAACCTAATGAATTAGTTACAATCAAGAAAAACAGAACACTATTTATGAATATAGATTCATTTTCAGTAAAATAATTTATTCTATATTTTTGTGTTTATAAATAATTTATTTTTGCACTATGAAAAAATTGTCATTAGAGGAAATAAAAGATGCCATTTCTCAATTAAGTGAAAATGAATTTAAACATTTACTAAATGACATTAACCAATTTGATAGCTTAACATCTAAAATTAAAGTTTCGAAATGTATCTACTGCCAATCGAAGAATATCATTAAGCATGGAAGATATAAACATTTGGATAGATACAGATGTAAGGATTGTGGAAAGACGTTTATTCCAACCACAGGTTCGATATTTTATTATATTCATAAAAAACACAAATATTTAGAATATTTTAAAATTATCACCACCGAAGGTATAATCCCAATTTCTAAAATTAAAAAACGTCTTGACATCGCAAATCAAACCGCATTTGACTGGCGACATAAGTTTTTAATGTTGTATTCATCAGGTTTTAAAACTTTAGATTCTGAAGTATTATTAAGACAGATACAATTTAAATTCGGTCAGAAAGGACGGAAGAATATTTCTCCTAAATTTACTGTCAAAGCAAGTTTATTGCCTGCAAATGTTTTGGTAGCTGAAAACAGCAACTTTATGCAAACTCGCTTATCCAAGCTGGGAGAACTTGAAAAACACGATCTCAACATAGTACTTAAAAAGTTAATTAACAAAAAATCGAAGGTAATAGTATCTGAAAATTCGTTACTTTCAACTTATCTTAAATCAAAAAAATATAAATTATTAGATGTTCAAAACAAAAAAACGGTTGAACTTGAAAATTTACAAAAGCTTTATAACAGCAGTTTAGACACAGACTTTAAAAGAACTATAAGCACCAGAATGAGAGGAGTGGCAACAAAATACTTACAGGTTTATTCAAACTTTTTAGCCGGATTTATTTTTAATCTCAAATTTTTTGATTATCGAATATTTTTTAAAAATCGTGCTGTCTGGTTTAAATTCATTCAAGTGGAGAGAATGTATGTAAATTTCATAAAAAGCTATTCAGGTATTTATGAGCCTTTTGATCCTATTAAACGTTTATGGAAAAGCGAAGATAAATTTCATCATCTGGATTACGGAGTTTTAATCGGAATTTCCAAAATTTATTAAATAACATAGCCGATAGTGAATGCAAGAATCTATGGTTTTGTTTTTAGCTAAAGTGATTCTTACTCTAATAAAGACAGTTTTTTTGCTTTGATCAAACATCAAGAGGCTTCGGCTTTACTCAATTGCCGGAAAATACGCCGCTCAAACCCCCTCCATTTAGGTCATCAGTCAGAATTAATATTTTTAATGTGGAATTTGTGTAAAAAAAAAGCCCGACTTAGAGCCGGGCTTTTTAAATAGTTTATATTAGATTATTGAATAACAATCTTTTCGACAAAGGTATTGCTATCGTTAGTCATCTTAATGTAGTAAACACCGGGAACGAGTTTGATATCGAAATCTCTAACTGTATTTCCTGAAGTATAAACTTCTTCAGTAATAATAACACTACCTTTAGCATCATAGATACCGTAAGTAACTTTACCTTCGAAGTTGTTAAATACTACAGAGAATTTACCGTTATTCGGGTTAGGATAGATGCTGATAGCACTGATAGTCTGAGCACTTACGTTAACATCAATATCAAGAGTGATCGTAAAGTTACAACTATTTACACAACCTGTAACAGGATCGGTATAAGTATAAGTAATTGTATAATCACCATTGTCAAGACCATCAGGATTGAAAATGTATCCACTTACACCTGTGCCGGAATAAACGCCACCTGTTGGATTTTCTCCTGTGAGAGTTACAATAGAATTTGTAGTTAGTATAAAGTCTTCGGGACAAGTAACAACCGGAAGTTCATTAACTGTAATAGTTGCAGTTACTTCGAGAGCTGTTGGAGGATCAGTTTGATTTACACCTGCAGGTAATTCGAATGTTCCTGTAGCAGTGTAGTCACCTGCTGTATTAGCATCATAAGACGCAACTGTCCATGTTAAATCAACAATATATTGGTTATCTTCAGTATCGGTGATAGTGATTTGATTAGCAAGAAGAGATATAGCTTCAACTTCTGAAGTACCAAGACATACTTGAACATCTACAACATCATTGTTAATGTCAATTTGATTAATCTGATTAACAATAATAGGAGTTGCAGTGATGTTTATATCATCAAGATACCAGGCATGAGCATCATATCCGGCATATCTAAACGCAACATAAACAATTTCACCTGCGTAAGAACTAAGATCAAGATTTGTTTGTTCCCATGAAGCTGTTACACTTGATGGTTGCCAGATTTTTGTAAAATCAGAAGGATCTGTTCCGGTAGTAGAAACCCAAACACTGTTTTCACCATACCATGTTGGGAAAGAATTATATGACCAGAAAGATAGGTTAATATTTTGATTAGTAGGTAATTGAATTGCAGGTGTAATTAACCATCCATCATCTGAGTTGGCACCGTTGTAGTTATGATAAATTGATGTGTTACCACCGGGAGTATGATTTTGACTTGTATTTAAAGTCCATACCGGAAGTCCTCCATCAACATTAAGTATTGTCCAGCAGTTTAGCATGCCACTTTCGAAGTCTTCTGCAAATGGTAAGTTGAAAATACCACATTGCGTTGTGAAAGTAGCCTGACCTGACCAGTTAGATTCTGCAGGAACAGTACAAACAGTTTGAACATACCAATAATAGGTAGTATTTGAATTCAAACCTGAAACATTGTAACTTGTGCTTGAAAGGTTGATATCAACTATATCAGCTGTTTCTGTTGATGGATCAATTGGAGTAGAAGAAACTTTCAAGTTCCATGAATCGCCGGTGAATGAACTCCATGAAAGGTTTGCATCGTTAATGCCTGTTGTAGCTGTTAAGTTTGTTGGAACAGGACAAGCATCAGCAGTAGTAAATGTTCCATTAGTCCATGTTGAAGCGCAAGCGGCTTGTACATATACATAGTAAGTAGTGCTTTCAGTTAATCCGGTTAATTGTAAAGGTAGTGAATTAACTATTCCGTCGTAAATATCACCAGTTTCTGCTGTTGGATCAATTGCGGTAGAAGAAACTTTAACATTCCATGAAGTTTCAAATCCACCTGCTGTCCAGCTTAAATCTGCTTGCGAGGTAGTTATATTTGTTGCAGTGATACCTGTAGGAGCTGGACAAACAACTTCAATTTGAATAGAATAATCAGTACAATTTGGTGAAGGCCAAGTGTCAACCATTACATAATATGTTCCTACTGTCAATGCTTCAATAATAATTCTTGGGGTTGCTTCGGAATTTGTTACAGATTGTATCAAAGTACCGGTATCCGGACAAGCATCAAATAAAAATAATCCTGACCAAGTTTCTACGGGAGTCATAGTAATCTTTACAACAGTATTCTGCGTAACATCAAGGCGGTAAATAGCATCTTCTCCGTTATCATAACTTGTTGAAGATAAATCATAATAATTACTCATTCCACAAGTAGTGTGAGACTGCGCATATGTAAGATCAGCCGGGATTTGAACAATGTATGGATTATCACAATGACTTCCTAATGTTGGAAGAGCTTTTGTAACAGTAACAGTGTAATCTTTTGTAGAAAGATCTTGAGCTGTAACAGTATAAACTACTGGATTGGTGAAATCAAGAGTAACTCCTGAAGCTGGGGAAATTGAAGCAAAAGGAGAAACAGTAATTGTAGGTGTTAACGCAGCTAGATTAGCCATCCAGTTAACTTCAATATCAACAGTATTTGTTCCAATTGTAGCAGGACCGGTTTGTTCAGGGAAGCTAAAACTGAGAATATCTTTAGAACTACTTAATGCCGTTGCTACTGTTACAGTTACAATCCAATCTTGAGTTGATAAATCTTCTGCTGTTACAGTATATGTTACAGGATTTGTGAAGTCCTGAGGAATACCTGAAGCAGGATTTATTACTGCATTTGGAGATACTGTAATTGTAGGTGTTAAATTAGTAACATCCGTTCCAATTCCTACTTCAATGTCAACAGTGTGATTTATATTGTCAATAATAGCAGGACCTGTTTGTTCTGCAAGCACAAAACTTAGGATGTCTTTTTCTGAAGATAATTGTCTTACAGTCACGTCATCAATAAAAATATTATTACCCCAAGCACTGATACCTTCAAAAATAATATATTGATTTCCTGCCGGCAAATCGTATTTATATTTATACCATCCGTTGGAAGCCACTACCGGAGTTTGAGTAATTGATCTGTTAATTGTACCTAATAATGTTGCTCCTGTTAAGTCCGGTGTTGCATTTGTATAAACATTTACTCTATCTAAATATGAAGAGTAGCCATTATCTCTGTACATCCAAAATTCAACAATATGATTAGCTGGAGCACTTATTTCCGGAGTTACAAGAATTCCAGCTGTTCCGGATGAGTAAGAATAACAATTAAATCTTGCCATACCTGCTCCACTATGAGGAGTACATGTTGGGTTAGACCCGTTTGTTTGTCTATCCCATAAACCTGTTCCTGTACCAGCAGTTTTTTCGTTGGTCCAGCATGTTGGAGCGAAAGTGGTGCCATCAAAGCTTTCGATAAACGGGAAGCTACTTATCGGAGCACATGAAGTTGTAAATGAAGCTTGTGCTGACCAATTTGAAGTTTCAGTACCACATATTGTTTGTACATACCAGTAGTAAGTTATTTGGGCATTTAAGCCTGTAATTGTATATGGTTTTGTATTAATAGCACCATCGAAAATGTTTCCTGATTCAGTTTCAGGATCAATTGCAGTAGTAGAAACCTTTAAGTTCCAGTTTGTACCAGAATATGCATTCCAATCTAAATCAGCCTGATTATGTAAAATATTAGTTGTTGTTAAATCTGTAGGTAATGGGCATGAGGCTGTAGTAGTAAATATTCCATTAGTCCATGTTGAAACGCAAGCGGCTTGTACATATACATAGTAAGTAGTGCTTTCAGTTAATCCGGTTAATTGTAAAGGTAGTGAATTAACTATTCCGTCGTAAATATCACCAGTTTCTGCTGTTGGATCAATTGAGGTAGAAGAAACTTTAACATTCCATGAAGTTTCAAATCCACTTGGAGTCCAGCTTAGATCAGCTTGTGAGGAAGTTATATTTGTTGCAGTGATATTTGTTGGAGCAGGGCAAACAACTTCGATTTGAATAGAATAATCAGTACAGTTTGGGGTAGGCCATATATCAACCATTATGTAATAAGTTCCTGCTGTTAGAGCCTGCGTGATAATTCTCGGAGTGTTTGTTGAATTAGTTACTGATTGTAAAAGTGTACCACTATTAGGACAAGCATCAAATAAAAATAATCCTGAATAAGTTTCTACGGGAGTCATAGTAATCTTTACAACAGTATTCTGCGTAACATCAAGGCGGTAAATAGCATCTTCTCCGTTATCATAACTTGTTGAAGATAAATCATAATAATTACTCATTCCACAAGTAGTGTGAGACTGTGCATATGTAAGATCAGCCGGGATTTGAACAATGTATGGATTATCACAATGACTTCCAAGTATTGCATTTACTGTAAGAACTCCTGAAACATTGTTTGTACCATCCCAGAATCCTCCATTAAATCCACCATATGAGTAAGGACCTTCGTTTAAAGAAAATCTTGAAGCATAGTAATAAGTACCTGGAGCTAATGATCCTAAAGTAATTTTATATTCATCGTTATTTCCAACATCAACATTATAAATAGCCGGAATCCAATTAGTCCATGTTGATGGATTAGTATTTGCTGTTGAATAACCAATCCATGCTTCAATTCCTGCTCCTTGTCCGATAGCATCTGTGATACCTGCTTCGTAAACTTGTGCATAAATTTCAACATTTTCGTTAGTTGTCATTGTAAAATTACCAGGCCATTGTAAATTACACCATGTTACAGTGGAAGTAGGTTTTTCTTTTATTGTAATGTCATCAATAAAAATATTATTACCATAAGCACTGATACCTTCAAAAATAATATATTGATTTCCTGCCGGCAAATCGTATTTATATTTATACCATCCGTTGGAAGCCTCTACCGGAGTTTGAGTTATTGATCTGTTAATTGTACCTAATAATGTTGCTCCTGTTAAGTCCGGTGTTGCATTTGTATAAACATTTACTCTATCTAAATCTGAAGAGTAGCCATTATCTCTGTACATCCAAAATTCAACAATATGATTAGCTGGAGCACTTATTTCCGGAGTTACAAGAATTCCAGCTGTTCCGGATGAGTAATTAAAGCAATTAAATCTTGCCATACCTGCTCCACTATGAGGAGTACACGTTGGGTTAGAACCTGATGTTTGTCTATCCCATAATCCTGTTCCTGAACCAGCAGTTTTTTGATTTGTCCAGCATGTTGGTGCAAACGTGGTACCATCAAAGCTTTCGGTATATGGGAAACTAGTTATAGTTCCGCAAAGTGTAGAAAAACTTACTGGCCCCGCCCAACTTGAAGTTTCAATACCACAAACTGATTGAACATAGAACTGATATTGAGTAGAATGTGTTAATCCTGTTGCTGGTGTTGGATTAGCTACTGATCCGTATATTGAAACAACATATTCACTATTGCCTGGGGTAAATCCTGGTAATCCAACTTCGATGTTCCATTCAGAAGCACTGCTGGTCCAACCTAAAATAGCTGAGTTTGTTGTTATTCCACTAACAGTTAAATCTGTTGGCATAACACATGTAGGAGGATTGAATTCATAAGCTCCCATATCAGGATTGGTAGCATTTCTGGCAACTCCTAAAATATCAGTTGTTATACCTGGAACAGTTGTTCCCAAATTGTTCATTGCAGGATTTGACGGCATTAGGTCCGGAGTTCCCGTAAATAGCGGATCTACTGAAATGGAATTTGCATCTCCGGATACAGCAGCTTGCCAGTCAGTCATAGTTGTTTGGTTAGAAGTATAATAGCCTATATAATTGTTTGTTCCTGATGGTATATAAATATTATTATAGTCTGAAATAATTGTACCTCCGCTTCTATATATGCAATATCTATTAGAGGTAGAACCAGATGCAGAAGAATTGACTAAAACATTATTAACAAGATTAACAGTACCTCCTCCTATCCTTAAAGCATCATTTGAGGCATTGGCATTTAAAGCAATGTTTACACTGTTGTATGCTAAATTAACGGTTCCTGCTCCCGAAAGGTTAGCAACCATGCCTCTAGCAACATTTGTCGCACTTGGAGAAGCAATTGCATGATTAAATCCGTAAACAACATTATTATAAACATTTGCTGTATTTGTTGAAGTTACATCCGCTCTTAAACCGGTTAAAACGGCTGAAGTAGAAGTACTTGTTGAGGTTAAATTATATACTTTGTTATTATAAATTTCGCTTGTTCCTTGAATGTTTTCCATGAACAAACCAAATAGATTAGCCCCACCTGTAATAGTTAGATTTCTGACAATGTTGTTTGCAACTACAACGTCACGTCCTGAAGTAATTCTTAATCCACTTATTGCTGATGTTCCAAAACCAATATCATTTGGGTTATCGGAACCTATAATACAATTTTGAACTGTTAACCCTAAATCCGGATATGTTGCATTTCCGGTGATAACAATTCCGTTATAAGAATTAGAAACATTTATAGCATTATATGTGTTGTAGGAGTTTGCTCCGGTTACATCACTTGGTGTAGTAGCAACATTTTGATAAACTGCTCTTGAAGATGTATAAGCTCTGTTTAATGAAATAATTATATCATTAAAGATATTGTTTTGTGCTCCATTTGTAGCATTTTCATTAAAAACGTAAATACCGTACTCTAATTGATTGTGAATTGGCACTAATAACCCAAGCTCAAGACCATTGAATGTAAAGTAATCTCCTCCACGTAATGCTATAATTGCATCAGTTGTTGTATTAAATCCGGAAGATAGAATTTTTGGATATGCAACCCCTGATTTTGCAAAAGTAATTGTATTAGCAGCTGTACCTGTAGCAGTTATAACAGGTAATATTTCTGTAAATTGCTGACCAGATGTTACTATAAAATCTACAGGACCTGTAATAGTTGCAGAATTTAAAGTTAAAATTGCATCAACAAAACCATTGAAATTTAAGCCACCTGTAGGTAAAGAATTATCAATGGTATATGTTCCGGATAGATTGTAGGGGACTTGCGAAATGAGAGAAATATTGTCGATTGCAATAGGAAGATTTGTACCTAAAGAATTATCATTCCTCCAGGAAAAAACGAGACGCTGGGTAGTTCCAGCTGCAGATGCAGGTATTTGAATACCTACTTTAATCCATTCGTTTTGTAAACTGTAATTAGCCTGACCAACTTGTCCTGATGAAAGTTCTGTCCCTGCAACTGGAGTAGTTGTTGTTGGAACAAGGTAAACCCTTAATCTGTCGAAACTACTTTCGCCAATACCTTTTATCCAAAAACTTAATTGGATATCGGTTTCTCCTGCCGGGAATGTAATATCCCTATAAAAGTGCACGACAGAAGTTGATGTATTTGTATAATTCCATGAGGTTCCGAAATCATTGGAGATATAAGCTGCATTATTATTAGGACTAAGCGGAACTGTCCCCACAAACCACTGATTTGTTTGTGCCCCGTTATCAACGGTCCATCCATTGGCAGCAAAATCAGTACCTAATTCAAATCCTCCTTCTGCATTTGGATTTACTAGCACTGTTTGTGCCTGCATCATAAGTGAAATTAATGATGCAACAATAAAATAAATAATTTTTCTCATAAGCACTAAATTTAAGTTATTAATTAAGAAAACTTTTCAACATTTTTTTATTAAAAAGCAAACTTATTAAATTTTTTGTTTCATTTTTACATTAAATTATAAAAAATGTATATATTTTTTTAACATTTTGTTCATAACTATTTTATAAAAATGCAACATTTAGAATAAATCATTCATTCTAATAAATTTTAAAAATCAAAAATTGTTCAATAAAGGTTAAGAAATTTTTCAAAAATTAGTGTATTCTTCTGTAATTAGTGGCTAAAAACCTAACTGTATTGATTGGCAATTCTTACAATTTATTTTGTTAACTTACATATTTTAATTATGCTATTTCTGCTTTAAAAGAAAAAATCCACCAATAATAACTGGAATACCAACATTTATAATATAAATCATTATTGAAGAAAATAATATAATTTCAATTTCAGGGACAAATTCTTTAAAGAAAAAAATTGAAGCACTTAATCTTAATCCAATTTCAGACACGGAATAATTAGGAATAATGGTTATTAGAAAAAATACTCCTGCTAGGGCAATAAAAGTATTAAAAAAACTAATGTTTTGATTAAAAAATTTAAGAATCAAAAAAAATTGTATAACAAAAACGATATATCTTATAATACCTATTAATAAAATAAGAATCTTATTTAAAAATTTAATTTTAGGAAAATTCAAAAACTTTATAAAAAAAGATTTTTTTGAAAATACTTTGCCTGATAAACGTAACAAATAATCCCCGAAAATGTAAATTACAAGTGCTGTTAAAGCAATTGAAAATGATAATATAAAATAATTATTGTCAAAATAATCACGATTTTGGATATCCGTTATTGAAACGAAAAAAAATAATGCTAAAATACCAGACGAAAAACTAACAATAAATTGAGCAAAATCTCCATAAAGAGTTAACAAGCTACCAAATATTCTGTTATCCTTTTGTAAAAAATAAATTCTGCCGCCAAATTCACCAATTCTGTTAGGAGTAAAATGCCCAACTGCCACACCTGTCCATACAGCCTTAAAAGATTTAAAAAATGATACTTTTTCTATTTCTGAAATTAAATATTTCCATTTTAAACTTTCAAGAGCCCAGTTAATAGGCATTAAAAATATAACAGAAACAAAAAATGATGTTTGTAAAATATCTATATTAAAGGTGAGGTAAAAATTGAGGTTTTTAAAATCTTTGTAAATTATATAAATAAGATATGCCCATGAGATTGCAATAATCAATAATTTTACTGTAAGTGAAATAATTTTTTTTTGTTTGTTTTGCATATCATTTTTTTTCCTTGAATAAAGGTAAGAGGATGAACGAAATTAATCCTAACAAGATTAGTTCTATTGTCATAATTGTATGATATATGAATGCAAAACTTGCAGCTGATGAGTATTCGATACCATAAATTGTAAGACTCTGAATAATCATAAAATGATAGGCTCCCATACCATTAGGAGCCGGAGCAACCATTCCAAAGCTTCCGGCAACAAACAAGAATAATGCTGCTTCGATGGATAAATGACTTAAGCCCGGAAATGCAAAAAATCCAACATACATCATCAAAAAATAACAAGCCCAGATGAAAAGGCTTAAAAACACATAATAAATGGGACGTTTTAAATTTTTTAACGAAATTATACCCGACCAAAATCCTTTGAAAAACTTTAAAACTTTAAGAGCAATAGAATATCTATTAAACCTGCCTTTGATTAAAAAATAAAAAAATAATATTGCTGCAAAAAAGATAAAAATTAGAAATATCCAGAAATAAGGAGAAATGAGAAACTTCATATTTTTCGCAAGTCCGGGAGTAGATTCTACAAAACTCAATAATTGAGGATACTGCAATGAAACAGCTAATATTGTGAATAGCAGTAGTACCACAACATCAATAACCCGTTCACTCACCATAGTTCCTAAAACTTTCGAAAAACTCATTTTATCGTATTTAGAAACTATGGCACATCTTGTTACTTCGCCTAAACGCGGAATGGCAATATTGGCAAAATAACCATTTAATATTGCGAGGAATGTAATTGAAAAACGGCTTTTGTATTTTTCGTCATCAAGCATCATTTGCCATCTGATTGTTCTTGCAATATGAGAAATTAAACCTATTAGCAACATCAAAATAATCCAAAACCAGTTGAGTACAGAAATTTCTTTAATAATCAAATTGAAATCAAAATCTTTATAAACCAAATAAAATAGGATTATTCCAATACTTGCAAAAACAAAAACTTTAAGAATATTTTTTATTTTTTGTTTCACGATTTTTCGTTTCTTTTGTGCAAATATAGATATTTGTAAATTATTTATAAGTTATTTTTAATGGTAAAACCAAAAAAATATCTCGGACAGCATTTTTTGAAGGATAAAAATATTGCCGAAAAAATTGCAAAATCTTTAAAAAATCTAAATAATCTACCGGTAATGGAAATTGGTCCGGGTACGGGAGTTTTGACAAAATTTCTTGTTGGTAAAAGTTATCCGTTAATTTTAATTGAAATTGACGAAGAATCTGTTGATTTTTTGAAAACGAGCTTTCCTGATGGTAGTTTCGAGTTGTATAATGCAGATTTTCTAAAATTAGACATCATCCGTGTTGTAAATAACAATAAATTCTGTGTTATCGGAAACTTCCCATACAATATTTCTTCACAAATTTTCTTTAAGATTCTGGAAAATAGAACTCTTATCGAAGAAACTGTTTGTATGCTGCAAAAAGAAGTTGCTGAAAGGATTTGTTCAATTGAGGGTTCAAAAGAGTACGGAATTTTAAGCGTTTTAATACAACTATATTATAAAACCGAATTCTTATTTTCTGTGAGCGAGAAAGTGTTCTTTCCTCCACCAAAAGTAAAATCGGCTGTTATTCGTCTTACCAAATATCGTGATGAAATTGAGGAAGTTAAATTTGAAAATTTACTTTTGATTGTGAAAACAGCCTTTAATCAACGGCGAAAAACTCTTAGGAATGCATTAAAATTACTTCTTTGCGAAAAAAAACACATTGATGATAATCATCATTTTTTTGATAAAAGAGCCGAACAATTAAGCCCTGAGGAATTTATTTTATTAACTAAAATGATTTTTAATTAAAACTTTGATTTTTATGGTAATTTATTATCATTTTATCCCAAAAATAATTAATTGCTTCGGAGCATTAAACTATTATTTAGTGAAACTTAACTTTTCTTAATCTATTAATGTTTTAATTAAAATTTTAAATACGAATTTTTTAAATTTTGACATATGAAAAATGCAATAAGTAATTTGTTTTTTATCGGTTGTTTAGTTTTTTTGTGTTATTTTGGATATTCCCAAAATATTGATTATGCCAAAAAAATTGTACAAAAAATTTCATCACCTGAATTTTACGGAAGAGGGTATGTGAATAAAGGAGATAGTATTGCAGCCTCGTTCTTAGCAGAAGAGTTTAAAAAAATAGGGCTTAAAAAATTTGGCGACAGCTATTTTCAAAATTTTACGATTGGTGTTAATCGTTTTATAAATAGTACAATAGTTATGTTTGATTCCATTGAACTTGTTCCTGTTAAAGATTATGTTGTCATACCAAGTTCTCCTGAAACAGATAAAAAATACAAAATAGAATGGATAACTGCACGAACATTAACAAATCAATGGGTACTAAGGCAGTTTCTCTCCGAAGAATATCCTGACCGAATACTTTGTATTGATTCTACAGGCTTAAACAATCCTGAATTATTTGCATTTGCAAATACAATCTTCAGTAAAAATTATGTTAAGGCGGCAGGTATAATAGAACAGTCTGCCCGTCTAAAATTTACGGTTAGAACAAAGATTAAAGATTTTGTACATGTTCAGTTAAGCTCGGATAAAATTAATTATGGGAGTGACTCTGTTTACATTAAAATACAGAATAGTTTCGTGGAAAATTATACAACTGCAAATTTAATAGGTTATATTCCCGGAAAATCAGACAGTATAATAATGATAACTGCACATTACGACCATTTAGGAATGTATGGAGATGTAATTTTTCCTGGAGCTAATGATAATGCCAGCGGCGTTGCAATGGTCCTAAGTTTGGCAAGATCTTACAAAAAAATGAGTCCCCCAAAATATACTATGGTATTTGCTCTTTTTGCTGCTGAAGAGGCCGGTTTATTAGGTTCTCAATATATGGCAGAAAATTTACCTTTTGAAATTTCAAAAATAAAGGTATTACTAAATTTTGATATGGTTGGAACAGGTGATAAAGGAGTTTATGTGATGAATGCCAAGTTACATAATGATATTAATGTTCTAATGACAGAATTAAATAATAAAAATAAATATTTTGATACGTTTTATACAACTGGATTATCTTATGGTAGCGATCACGCTTCTTTTCATGAAAAAGGTGTTAAAGCTCTGTTTTTCTATACCGATGGAGATAATTCAACTTACCACCAGCCACAAGATACTTACGATAATTGTACTTTTGCTGTTTTTGAAGATATGATTAGATTTGTAACTGATTTTGTTGACGCATATTAGTTTGAGAAATATATTTTAAAAACATAATAATTAATTTTTAAATTTGTAACAGAAATTAAAACTATGGAGACCTTCAAAAAAATAAACCGTATTCAACGTAATCTTGTTTTAATTTTTTATATAGCTTTATGTTTGGCCTTAATTATTCCGGTGTGGACATTATTTACGAGTATGAAAGTCCCATACTCTGTAGATATTATTGTGGTAATTTTGTTTTTGGTAATATTTGTTCTGTTGGGGGCTTACTCTTATTTGATAGTATTTTTACCTGAACGATTGAACAGAAATTTTGATATTATCAGAAACAAAATTGCTTTGGGAGAAATTGACAATGTTGAAAAGTTTTCAAAAGAAGTGATTTCATTTTTGATCAAACATTTTGATTATATTTTCTTTGATATTGA
This sequence comes from Bacteroidales bacterium Bact_19, assembly GCA_001603595.1. GTDB lineage: Bacteria > Bacteroidota > Bacteroidia > Bacteroidales > ML635J-15 > Bact-19. Next base: position 9,524 of record LUZK01000034.1, on the reverse strand, counting down.
ATATGCCGGTATTGGAGTTAGAGAATTCGATGCTTTATATTTAAGCGATGATTTAAATAAGGATTTCCTGCCAAATAAAGAAAAATTATTCAGAATAGCCGCCGATTCCGAAAATCCAAAATTTTTAGGAACAATAAAACCTTTAGAGAAAAAATCATACCTATATTTAGTTCCTGTGTGGTTTTATGAAGAAAATATAGGGTTTATCATTGTTGTAACAAATAGAAAACTCGGTAATTTATTCAAAGGGATTCTTAAAGATTTTGAAAATTATTACTTCGACGATCAGTTAAAACTTGTAATCAGATTATCCAAATTAAAAAAAGGTGAAGCATATCAATAAAAAAACACACATTTTAGCTTCAGATTTCGACGGTACGATTACTACAAAACAAGGAGTAATTCCACAAAGCATAATTGATGGGTTACAAAATATACAAAACTCTAATATATTGAGAGTAATTGCCACCGGAAGATCTTTGTTTTCTTTTTTAACTATTGTTGATAAGAATTTTCCTATTGATTATCTGATTTTTTCTGGAGGAGTAGGAGTGATGGATTGGAAAACAAAAAATATAATTGCAGAAAATCATTTTAGTAAATCCCAAACTCTGGAAATATATAATACTCTAAAATCGAATAATTTTGATTTTATGGTACAATATCCTGTGCCTTATAATCATATTTTTTATCAATCAAGTTCCGGTAATTATAATTCTGATTTTGAAGCCAGAATAAATTATTATAAAACAAATGGAATCACACCGGCTAAGACAATACCTAAACTTGCTTCGCAATTTGTTATTATTTGTAATGAAGGAACAGATCATTTTCAATTCGTAAAAGAAAACTTTGGAAATTTTAAAGTTACAAAAGCAACAAGCCCGATAGACCATAAATCTTTATGGATTGAAATATTTCCTAAACATGTTTCAAAGGCTTATGGACTTGAATTATTGAGAATAAAACATGATATTCCGCTCGAAAATATTGTTGCGGTTGGTAATGATTATTATGATTATGATATGTTGGAATATGTAAAATTCCAAAATGCTTACGTTGTTGCAAATGCTCCTTATGAATTGCTACAAAGATATAATATAATCCCTTCAAGTGAAAATGAAGGTTTGGCAAATTTGTTGAACAGTATGAATTTTTATCGCTAAATTGCAACAGATCTGTTACTTGTTTTGAAACTTTTTTTTTCAATCAACCCGGTATTATTGGACTAGAGACTTAAACTTAATTAAATCCACGGGAGTAAATATGATAGATCGTAGTCGTCATTCTTAGAGTTCAGGCTTAGCCGAATTTACAAATGGTTCAATTAGGCTAAACCACCTGGGATTAATTTTTACTAAAAAATAATTAAAGTTGCTTCTAAAATTTCACTTCCGGAGCATTTTCGGCTCCAGGTTTTGCTTTGAAGTATGATTTTTCCCTAAACCCAAACATTTTTGCAAAAATATTTCTTGGAAATTTAAGCACAAAAACATTGTAGTCTTTAACGGTATTATTAAATAAATCTCTTCTACTTATAATTTCTGCTTCAATAACTTTAAGTTCGTTTTGCAGATCTATAAAATTCTGGTTTGCTTTTAGCTCCGGATAGTTTTCGACAGTTACAAGTAATCTGCTTATGGCACTATTAAGTTCTTCTTGTGCAGCTTCAAATTTTGCAAGATTTTCTTCAGTAAGGTCCTCCACTGTTAGGTTTATTGATGATGCTTTACTTCTTGCTTCAGTAACTGCAATAAATGTTTCCTGTTCGTGTTCAGCATAGCCCTTTACGGTTGCCACGATGTTTGGGATCAAGTCAAGTCTTTTTTGGTAAGCATTTTCTACATTAGACCATGCATTTTTAACAGCCTCATTTCTTTCAACGCACTTGTTATATGTTCTAAAAGCATAAAAACCTGCCCACAAAACAAAAATTATTAATCCAATTAATAACGGTAATCCGAAGATAGTAAATGCTAAACAGCCTTTTCCTTTTACTTGTGGTTCATTTTTCATAATTATTAGATTTTATTTTCATACAAATATATATCATATTTTTAATAACCTATAGAGGAATGAAAAAAATTTTTATAAAAAAAAAGCCTGCTTTGCAGGCTTTTTTTTAGTATCTCTTACGTTTTGTGTAATGAGTGTGAAGTAATTCATGAGCCTTATGGCTATTGGGTTTTCCAAGAAATTCTTCATAGAGTTGCAATATTTCAGGATTTTCGTGAGATTTACGTATTGGCATGTTAGCATCTTCTTCGTAAATTGCTTCCATACGTTTCCTGCGAATTTCTTCGTTGGTTGGTATTGGTTGACCTCCACCGCCAAGACAACCGCCCGGACAAGCCATTATTTCGATGAAATGATAAGAAACTGTTCCATTAGCCACAGCAGACATTAACTTATTTGCATTTGCTAATCCGTGAGCAATAGCGCATTTAAGTTCAGCTCCTTCTAGGAATCCCCATTCAGGTTTACAATTTTCTAATTTTATGGTAGTTTCTTTGATACCATCGAAACCTCGTACAGGAATAATGTCAAGGTTTTTGAATGGGACTTCACGACCTGTAACTATTTCGTAAGCAGTTCTGAGTGCAGCTTCCATAACACCACCGGTTGCACCGAAAATTACAGCAGCACCTGATGATGTTCCCATGATTGAATCGTATTTTTCTTCTGGTAATTCATCAAAATTAATACCTGCCTGACGAATCATCATTGCAAGTTCGCGGGTTGTGAGAACGTAATCAACATCTTTAAAACCGCTGTCTCTCATTTCCGGACGATTAGCTTCGTATTTTTTAGCTGTACATGGCATTATTGATACAGAAACAACTTTATCGGCTCTCCAACCTTTTTTCTGAGCATAGAAAGTTTTTGCTAAAGCTCCAAACATTTGTTGGGGAGATTTACATGTTGAGAGATTTGGAAGTAGGTTAGAAAATTTATGTTCAATAAATTTGATCCATCCAGGAGAACATGAAGTCATCATTGGGAGAGCAATAGTTTCGTCTTTTTCTACCAAAGCTTTTTTAAGTCTGGTCAATAACTCGGTTCCTTCTTCTAAAATAGTTAGGTCTGCTGTAAAATCTGTATCCAAAACTGAATCAAATCCAAGACGTTTTAATGCAGCAACCATTTTACCTGTTACTCTGTTACCTGGAGTTAATCCTAAATCTTCCCCTAAACCAACTCTAACAGCAGGAGCAGTTTGGCAAACAACATGAACTTCAGGATCATTGATAGCATCCCATACCTGATCTATATAATTCTTTTCAACCAAAGCTCCGGTCGGACATCTATTAACACACTGACCACAGTTCGTACAAACAACGGAATTCATTGGCTTTTCGAAGAATGTAGAAATCTTTTGATGTTCACCTTTGTATGCAACAGCTAATGCGCTCACATATTGCATCGATGTACAAGTGCGAACACAACGTTGGCAACGGATACATTTGCTGTCATCTTTAATAATAGATGGAGAAAAGTCATCAATTGTGTATTTTTTATCGTAAACTAATTTAATAAAATCTTTTTCGTTTACGAGATATTCATTAGCCAGTGATTGTAATTCACATTTTCCGTTTTTGTAGCAACTTGTGCATTCTGTATTGTGTTCGGAAAGTAAAAGCTCAATGATGTGTTTACGAGCTGTTCTTACTTTTTCACTGTTTGTGAAAATTTCCATTCCTTCCGAAACAGGCATTGCACAAGAGGCAACAAGTGTTTTTGCTCCTTTTTGTTCAACAACACAAACGCGGCAATTACCTGCAACGCATAAATCCGGATGTTGACACAATGTTGGAATACGAAAATTTAATTTTCTGGCAGCTTCTAAAACTGTTGTGCCTTCTTCTACCGTAATAGGTATGTTATTTATTTTAAGGTTTACGTTATACTTAGCCATTTTTATTATCTTTAAAGTTATTAATAAATGATTTCTTCTCTGAAATTGTCAACAATTGAAATAAAAGGATTTGCCACAGATTGTCCTAATCCGCATTTTGCAGATATTTTCATTGTTTGAGCCAGTTTCTTTAAAGTCTCGAGGTAGGAAGGATCTTTTTCGCCTTTCTTAACAGCTTCGATACCTCTTAATAATTGCTGACAACCAACTCTACATGGAGTGCATTGTCCACAAGATTCTTCAGCGAAAAATTCGAGGTAATCTTTAAGAACATTGTACATAGAACGAGAAGAGTTGAAAAGCATCATTGACCCACCGGTTGGTACGCCTTCGTATCCGATAATCATATCGTTGAATTTTTTACGTGGCACACAAATTCCTGATGCTCCTCCAACCTGAACGGCTTTAGTATCTCCATCTCCAAATTCATCAACAAAAGCAGCAACAGTCATACCAAGTTCGAGTTCGTAAATTCCAGCATTTGGTGTATCACCTGAAATTGAGAACACTTTCGAACCGCGGCTGTCTTTTGTTCCCATTTCTTTGAATTTTTCTGCCCCGTATTTCATTATAACGGTTGCATAAACCAAAGTTTCAACATTATTGATGCTTGTTGGTTTGTTGAATAAACCTGCTACTGTCGGATATGGTGGTTTATTACGAGGTTCTCCGCGTTTTCCTTCTATTGACTCGAATAAAGCACTTTCTTCGCCGCAGATATAAGCTCCTGCTCCGGAACGAATTTCAATGTTAAAATCAAAACCTTTATCTTTCAATAATTTATTAAATTCTTCTACCTTTTTAATTAAACCTTTCAATAGAAAATTATATTCTGCTCGGAGGTACATATATCCTTTTCTTGCACCAATCGCATATCCTGCAACTGCCATACCGGTGAAAACTTTTTCAGGTACTCTGTCGAGGATTTCTCTGTCTTTGAAAGTTCCGGGTTCTCCTTCATCAGCATTACACACTACATATTTATCGTAGGAGTTTTCAGCTTTTGTGAATTTCCATTTTAATCCGGTAGGGAATCCTGCTCCTCCGCGACCTTTTAAACCTGAATCTATCATTTCCATTATGATGTCATCAGGATTCATTTTCTTTACCTTATCAAGAACGGTATTTACTAAGGTACCGTCATTTTCAAATATGAGGTCAACTTTCGATATTCTATTTTTTTCCATCTTTAGAATTTTAAATTTTTAAACATTTTTTAAACAACTACTTAGCAATATACTCCTGAACAATTGCTATTGCTTTTTCCGGTGTTAATTCTGGATATACTTCATCATTTATTAACATAACCGGACCTTTATGACACCAACCCATGCAATTCGCTTGCAATAATGTGAATTTTCTGTCCGGTGTTGTTTCGCCAAGTTTTATACCTAATGTTTTTTCTAAAGTTTTGATAATTTCATCCTTACCAGACATGTGGCATGAAATTGTTTTACAAACCCTGATTACATACTTACCTCTTGGAACTACGTCCAAAAATGTGTAAAATGTTGCTGTGCCGTAAACATCTGCTGCTGATAAATCCAACGCTTCTGCTACCAATGCTAGCTCATCTTCGGTAATGTAATTCTTGTCTGCAACAATTTTTTGCAAAATAGGCATAAGAGCTTGTCTTTCTCTGCCATATTTTTCAATTTGCTCGTTAATAATTAAATTTACATCTGTCATTTTTCTTTCGTTTTAGTTATTATTTGTTAAAATCTTCACAATGTTAATAAAATCACAATAGAATATTTCAATGCTTATTCTTTTTATCGCTCAAAATTTATTTTTATTCAGTTTTTTAAAACCTGATAAAAGTCATTTTTTAAAATTTTAAGATAGACTAATTATAAATAATAAAATTTATAATATGCAGTAAATCAATCTTTTAGTATTAAAAATTAAAAATTATGTTGCATAATATAATTTATAAACATAAATTTTGTCGTAAAAAACTTTCTTTTCGAGTTTTAATATTATAGTTAAATTTGCAAAAAAAAAAAATATGATCAAACATTCTGAAGCGTTAAAAATTGTATTGGATCAAGTTTTTAGAACTGATATTGAAAAAATAAAAATCTCTGATGTTTATGGCAGAATTTTAGCTGAAAATATTTATTCTGAGATTAATATGCCTCCTTTTCGGAAGAGTATGGTGGACGGTTTTGCGTGCCGAAAAGAAGATTTGAATAAATCTATATTTATTGTAGGAGAGATTAAAGCTGGAGATGATGATATAGTTGATATAGGAGCGGAACAATCCGTAAAAATAATGACAGGAGCAAAAGTTCCTGATTCAGCTGATATAGTTGTCCCTGTTGAAGAAGTTGAAGTGTTTGATAATTTTATAAAAGTTCTCAATCAAAAATCTTCTGAAAATATTTCTCCTATTGGTGAAGATATTAAGATTGGCGATAAATTGTTGAAAGCTGGTACTCTTATTACTCCTCCAATTGCAGGGGTAATTGCAAGTTTAGGTTTTAATGAAGTTAAAGTTCATAAATTTCCTGAAATTGGCCTTATTGTTACTGGTGACGAAATTCTTGAACCAGGAAATGTTTTAACTTCGGGGAAAATTTTTAATTCTAACGCTTATCAACTTATTGCAAATATCAAAAAAATCGGAGTACGACCAAAATATTACGGTATAATTAATGATTCTGCATCAGAAATTGAGAATATTATTAAAAATGCAATTGAGGATAATGATATTTGCATAATTACAGGTGGAGTTTCAATGGGAGATTATGATTTTGTTGCACCGACAATAAAAAATACTGGATTGAAAGTACATTTTGACAGCGTTGCTGCTCAACCCGGAAGGCCTCTGGTTTTTGCTTCCTCAGTTAATAAATTCGTCTTTGGTATGCCAGGTAATCCTGTATCGGGATTTGTTATTTTTGAAACTATTGTTAAACCTCTTATTTATAAAATTATGAACCATAATTTTCGGGCTAATGAATTTCCGTTTAAATTAGCCGGAGGATTAACGAGGAAAAAAGCTCAACGAAAATCATTCTATCCGGTTATTCTAAACAGTGATAAAACTGTTAGTCCTATAAAATATCACGGCTCGGCTCATTTGAATTCCTATATTGATGCTTTTGGAATTATTGCAATGGAAGAAGATGTTTATAATTTAAATGACGGAGATTTTGTAAATGTTAGACTCATATAAAAGAAATATCTCTTATCTAAGAATTTCAGTTACTGACAGATGTAATCTGCGTTGCGTTTATTGCATGCCTCCGGAAGGAGTAAAATTATTAAGTCATGATGATATATTATCTTTTGACGAAATTGTGGAGGTTGTTAAGACTGCTGTTTCGTTTGGAATTACAAAAGTAAGAATCACAGGTGGAGAGCCTCTTGTTCGAAAAGGGATAGTCGAATTGGTTAAGCAAATTGCTGAAATTGAAGAAGTAAATGATTTGGCAATTACAACAAACGGCATATTACTTAAAAAATTTGCTGCAGATTTAAAAAATGCCGGTTTAATGCGAATAAATGTGAGTCTCGACACATTAGATCCTTTTGAATATTCTCAAATAACAAGAGGTGGCAATATAAATGATGTTTTTCAAGGATTAGAAGCTGCCAAGAATTCAGGGTTTGATCCTATAAAAATAAATGCAGTAGTTTTTGACCCAAATGATCTTGAGAAAAAAAACAAACTAAAAGAATTTGCAAATAATAACGGATATCAAATTAGGTTTATTTCGCAAATGAATTTACGAAGCGGAAATTTCTCGGTTGTAGAAGGTGGTTCCGGAGGGGATTGTGCGTCTTGCAATCGTTTGAGGCTAACAGCAGATGGTTTTATAAAACCTTGCTTATTTTCCGACATAGCTTTCAGTGTCCGGAATTTAGGTGCTGAAAAAGCAATATTATCTGCAATCTCAAACAAACCTGAAAAGGGAATTGTATGTTTTAACAATAATTTTTATAACATCGGGGGTTAAATTTCATGAATGAATTGTCACATATTGATAATAACGGCAAAGCAAATATGGTTGATGTTAGTAATAAAACAAATCAAAAGAGAACTGCAGTTGCCGAAGGATTTATTAGTCTTGCTACCGAAACTCTGGATATAGTAAAGAAAAATCTTGTTAAAAAAGGGGATGTGATTTCAATTGCCGAAATTGCCGGTATTATGGCTGCAAAACGAACACCTGAATTAATCCCGCTTTGTCATAATTTGAATCTTACTAAGGTTGATGTTAAAGCTGAAATTCAGGATGATGGGATTAAAGTTATTTCTTCAGTAGCTTGCATAGGACAAACCGGAGTTGAAATGGAAGCTTTAACGGCTGTTAGTATTTCTTTGCTAACTATTTACGACATGTGCAAAGCTGTTGATAAAACAATGATTATCAAAGAAATAAAATTACTTAACAAACAAAAAGAAGACCTTTAATCACAGTAATTTGTTAATAAAAAATTTATAAAAGATTGTAATATTTAAATTTATATTAATTAAATTTGTATTATTAACCCTAAATTAGAAAAATATGAAACGTTTTTACATTATTTTATTATTGCTATTGTTTTACTTTTTTGCTTATTCTCAGCAAGTTCCTAACGGAGATTTTGAATTATGGACAGGTAATACTCCCGACCAATGGGATACATCTAATGAATCTGTTATGGGAACAAATTTTAGTACTGTAACTAAAGAAAGTGTAGCTTTTTCTGGTTCTTATGCTGCAAAAGTTAAAAATGATACAAAGTATATTTTTCCTGTAGGAAATGTTACAATGCCAGGAATTTTAACACTTGGTGATTTTGTGCTAGATATTGTTAATCAAACCGGAAATATTGTTGGCGGAAAACCATTTCCCTACAGACCTTATTCATTAAAAGGTTATTATAAATCTACTCCTTTAGGTGGTAATACTCCAATGATTGGGATTGGATTATCCAAATGGAATTATCAAACCAATACTCGAGATACTATAGGTTTTAGTGTAATGTATTTTCCAAATACTGTTAATAATTGGACAGAGTTTGAAATTATAATAAATTGGACTTCAAACGAAGTTCCTGACTCTATGAATATTATTATTGCTGCTGCTGATTTGGTGAGTGGTGAAACTTTTGCCACTAATAGCGCAATTTTTGTAGATAATTTATATTTTGAATATCCACAAAGTCAAGAAATTATATCAGTAGGAGATTTTAATCCAATATATGTTAGTTACGGGACTTTGTTCAGCCAATTACCATTACCTGAACAAGCATGGGTTACTTTGGATGATAACTCAAATGAACTATTGAATGTTGTATGGAATCAAGGGCCATATCCATCTAATGGGGATATTCCCGGAGAATATATTTTAGAAGGAGATCTTGAATTAGTATCTGGAATACTAAATCCAAACAATTTAAAAGCATATATAACCGTAACAATACTTGAAGAACAAGTAAAAAATATTATATCAGTGGGAGATTATAATCCAATATATGTTGATTACGGAACTTTGTTCAACCAATTGCCATTACCTCAGCAAGCATGGGTTACTTTGGATGATAACTCAAATGAACTATTGAATGTTGTATGGAATCAAGGGCCATATCCATCTAATGGGGATATTCCCGGAGA
>LUZK01000127.1 GCA_001603595.1 Bacteroidales bacterium Bact_19 | reverse complement strand
TACTTTCGTGTATCAATACGAAATCATCAACATACCTACCGTAATGTTTTATGTGCAATTCTTTTTTAACCCAATGGTCGAACTCGTTCATGTAAATATTGCCAAACAGTTGAGAGGTTAAATTGCCTATTGGCAAGCCGCAATTGGGCTGGGCATGAAACAAACTTTTTGTTTGAGGTAAACCGTTCCAATCTTCTTTTTTGCCTTTGATTACGCAATTTACTTTGGGGTCACTGAATATTGTTTTTTCAATAAGATAAAGCACAAGTTCCAAATCAAAATCGACTTTGTTTTTATTACGGATTAATTCATTTTTCACTTTGTCAAAAAGCAACAATTTATTCATTGCCATAAAATAGCCTTTGATGTCGAGTTTTAGAATGTAGCAGTCTTTGTTGTAGTTCTGAGAACATGAACGGATAAAATGGTCTATTCGATTTATGCCGTAATGCGTTCCTTTGCCTTTTCTACAGCTATAACTGTCGTTAATAAATGTTTTTTCAAAAATGGG
>LUZK01000033.1 GCA_001603595.1 Bacteroidales bacterium Bact_19 | reverse complement strand
ACAAACCTTAAATTATAGATTAGGACATGGATTGGGACTATTTCAATGCAAAAAAAATATTTCCAAAAAAAATTCACAGATTGATTTGAATTTATTTTTCAATTCAAATAAAAAAATTCTTGTACTTTTGTTGCAAACAAATTCAGGTGAAGTTACAAAAACTAAAAAATATTGATTATAATGTTCCTCTTATCCTTGGTGGAGGTGTTAATGGTATAGGTCTTGCAAGAAGTTTTGGGGAAAAAAACATAAAATCAATTATTTTAGACACAGCAAAAAATTTCTCTTTCTTTTCGAAATACGTAACCGGAATAATATGTCCCCATCCAAGGGAAGAAAATGAATTTATAAATTTTTTAATTGAATTAGGAAAAGATTTTAAAAATAAACCTCTACTATTTGTTACAAACGACCATTGGATGATTCCGGTAAGCAAAAACCAAAACTTACTGATAAAATATTATGAATTTTCTATGTCGGACTGGAAAATTATCGAAAATGCCACCGATAAACAATACATGTATAAAATTGCAGAGGAAATAGGCATTGATATTCCTCAAACTTTCTACCTTGAAAGTATTACTAAAATTGATGAGATTTCAAATAATATAACCTATCCTTGTATTCTAAAACCTGTAGTAACAGTAAATTTTGCTGAAAAGCTTGGAGCCCCCCAGAGAGTTTTTACTTTAAACAACAAAGAAGAACTGCAAAAGCTTTCAAAAAAAATATTAATCTCAGGTCTTGATGACAGAGAAATTATAATTCAGGAATATATTCCAGGAGATATAAGTGATCTTTACACTATTACAACCTATAGCAATAAAAATGCGGATATAGTATGTTATAGCACAGGACACAAACTCAGACAACGACCTCCCGTTGCAGGGACAATAATTTCAGGACGAGTAATTCCTGAACCAAGACTCTACGAACCTGCAAAAAAACTAATAAAAAAACTTAATTTTTTTGGAATTGCGAATACCGAATTCAAATACGACCATAGAGATAATAAATATAAGTTAATGGAAATAAATCCACGTCCCGGAAAGTGGAATTATTCCGTTACAGCCTCAGGTATAAATATGCCTTACCTTTTATGGCAGGAAATACGAAACGAGAATTCGGAAACCAAACTCTATTCCGACAAAGAGCTTATATGGATATGTTTATTCGAGGATTTTTTTAATACTGTACTCGGTGGATTTCGTAAAAAAGGATTTCCGGAATATTCTTTAAGCCTATGGGAATATTTTAAATCCGTGAAAGGGAAAAAGGTAGATGCCATAATTTCTTTAAGTGACCCATTGCCGGCAATTTTTTATTTATTCAATCACTAATATGACTAACGAAATAAAACAAAAAACTGTTTTTGCTCTAAAATGGATTACGCTTCTGCAGGCAAGCACTACCATAGGACAGTTTTTAATACGTTTTATTCTTGCAAATATTCTCATACCTGATGAAATTGGACTTATCGCTATAGTTACAGTTGTTACAGAGCTTATGGTAACAGCTGCGGATATGGGATTCAATGCTGCAATTATACAAAGGAAAAAACTTAAAAATTCTCATTTAAGTACTGCATTTTTTCTAAACATCGGGTTGGCAATTGTTTTGATGTTTTTGGTAATTCTATTTTCGAATCCGCTATCAGTTTTTTTTAGTGATGTAAGATTATCACAGCTTTTTAAAATTGTTTCGTTTATAATTTTAATACGTGCATCAGTTTCGGTACAAATAGGGTTGCTCGACAGAAAACTGAGATTCAAAAAAATAGTTATTCTTTCTCTTGTTGCACTGGTTATTAGTTCAATTGCAAAAATTATTCTTGCAAAAAAAGGCTACGGTGCAAAAAGTATTGTCTATGGCGACATTTTAAATCAACTAATAATTGCAGGATATTTATGGATAACTTCCTCGTGGATACCATCAATTAAAAAAGTAACTAAACAAGCATTCCGTGAATTGTTTTCCTTCGGCGGAAACATTATGTTTGTTAACACAATAAATATGTTAAGTTCCAAAATGGATACTATGCTAATCGGAAGAATTGAAGGGACTTTTGCAACCGGTTTGTTTTCTATTGCTGCATTGGTTTCAGACACCTTGGTTTCAATTATAAACAATATAGTACAGAGAGTTCTTTTTCCTAGTTTTTCAAGAATACAGGACGATAAATTGAAAATGCGTACAGGTTATTTACAAGCCACAAAATACATCAGCTTATTGGGAATTCCGATATGTATTGGAATATTTTTTCTGGCTGATGAAATTGTAAATTTATTTCTGCAAGAAGCCTATAAACCGGCAATTATACTTATAAAAATTCTATCATTCAGAGCAGTTTTTAATTCAATGGGCGGAATACTTTGGGGACAAGTATTAAAAGCAACCGGAAAATCACGTCTTGTATTGATTTTAACTATTGTAAAACTTTTTGCTCTTGTAGTATTTGTTTATGCCGGATCGTTTTTCGGACTTGAAGGAATAGCCACAGCAACAGTTTTATATGGAGCAGTATTTCGTTTTGTTTATCAGCACTTCATTAACAAAATCATTGAAATCAAAATGTATGATTATATTAAATCGCTTTTTCCGTCCTTAACATCAACTTTTTTAATGGCAATTTCTATATTTTTAACCCAATTATTATTAAAACATTTGGGCATTATACATTACACTTACGTCTTGATAACTATTTTTATAGGAGTAATAAGCTACTTCTGGTCCTTCTATATGTTATTCAAAAAAGACTTTGCAGAATTATTGAAAATGGTAAGAAATAGATAGTGAGGATTAGTACATAATTTTTACCTTTGCAAAAAAAACTAATGAAAACTCTCATTTTAATTACACTAATTTTATTATTATTTGCAAAACATATTATTAGTCAGACAATTTCGCCAGTAAAACTTACAGAAAATTTAAAGTTCATTGGTAGTGTAGATTTGAAAGGCAGGTTACCCGGTACAGAAGGTTATGACATTGCAGCGGATTTTTGCATTCAAAAATTTAAGGAATATGGAATTAAAAATTTCCGGGGTTTAAATAACTACAAGCAATTTTTTAAATTAGAAAACAATAGAATTATTGGACCATGCGAGTTAAATATTATTCATGCCGAAAGAGGATTTCTAAAACTCAAACATGGAACGGCTTATACTCTAAGAGGTTTTACCGGTAGTGCTACAGGAACTTTTGATGTTGTTTTTTGCGGATACGGAATTTCTACCGATAATTACGATGATTATAAAAATGTGAATGTAAAAAATAAAGCCGTAATTATTTACAAAGCCAATCCACAATTCGAAAATGTAAGTGTAGAACCGTTTAGTATCAGAAATCGCATAAAAACGGCAGTAGAAAAAGGTGCTGCAGCAGTTATTTTTGTTAATACTCCCACTTTCAAAAATTCTCACCCCATTGGTAGTGTTATGGACGGAAAAGGCGAACATTTTCCCAATATCCCGGCAATCGAAATTGACCACCAAACCGCAGAATTATTTTTTGATGACAGCGGTACTAGTTTTGCCGACAGTTACAAAGCTATTATCGAACAACGAGCTCCATACTCAATCGAACTCAAATCTAAGGCAATTATTGACATCAAGGCAATTTACAATTCCGCTGTTGATGTTTATAATATTATTGGATTTATCGAAGGTCGAGATGCTTCAAAAAAAGACGAATTTATACTCCTTACAGCACATTTAGACCATGTTGGCAGTCAGTGCGAAGTTGTTTTTCCGGGAGCAAATGATAATGCCAGCGGAAGTGCAGCTATTCTAGAATTGGCAAGATATTTTTCGGAATATAAACCTGAACACAGTATTATCTTTGCATTGTTAACTGCAGAAGAATCCGGACTTCAAGGTGCAGAATTTTTAGCAACAAACTTGCCTGTAAGTTCAAATAAAATTATTGCAGCTTTAAATTTTGATTGTATTGCTTCAGGCGACAGCATCCAATTAGGCAATGGGTTAACAAATCCCGAATTATTTAAACTTGCAAAATCCCTCGACAAAAACAATCTTGTTATTAAAGATACCTGGTCAAATGGCGGTGCTGATTTAACTCCTTTTGTAAAGTTAGGAATTCCGGGATTATATTTTGTTACAAAATATTCTTATACAAATCTTCATTTGCAAACCGATACTTTTGAAAACTGCAATCTAGATTTATTCGAAAGAGTAATTATGCTTGCTGCAGAATTGATTAAAAATATAGATAAAGGAAAATACGAACGCGAAAACATACTTAAAACTGAAACTGAATGAAAATCTGCCATATCACTACGGTGCATCCTCGCTTTGATGTTAGGATTTTTCATAAAGAATGCCAGTCTTTAAACGATGAATTTAAAGTTGTTTCATTAATCGTTGCCGACGGGCTAGGAAATACAGTGGCAAACCAAATCCAAATTTACGACATCGGAAAAGCAAAAAGTCGAAAAGAACGTTTTGTGAAAACTGTTCACAAAGCCTTAAAAAAAGCTTTGAGTCTAAAAGCAGATGTTTATCACCTTCACGACCCGGAACTTTTAAGAATAATTAAAAAACTAAAAAAATCCGGTGCTGCAGTAATATATGATGCACACGAAGACTTACCCAGACAAATCCTCAACAAACCATATATTCCCAAATTATTACGCAATTTTATTTCACTTGTAATTGAAAAGTACGAAAACAAAAAAGCAAAAATTGCGGATGGAATTATAACAGCTACACCACATATAAGAGAAAGATTCCTAAAAATCAACCCAAACACAACCGATATAAACAATTTTCCGAAAATCAACGATATACTTTATCACAACAATTGGGATGAGAAAGAACTTGCTATTGCATACATTGGAGGAATTTTTAAAACACGCGGCATACTTGAAACCCTCGAAGCAATTAAAGACAGCAATATAAAACTGCTTCTGGCAGGAAAATTTTCTCCCGAATCCCTCGAATCTGAATGCAGAAACCATCCGGGCTGGAAAAATGTAAACTACTTCGGATTTCTTGACCGAAATGAAATAAACAATATTCTAAAACAAGCCCGTATTGGTATGGTAATTTTAGAAAATACACCAAGTTATATAGTCTCGCTACCGGTAAAAATGTTTGAATACATGGCCGCAGGTTTACCTGTTATGGCTTCCGATTTTGAATTGTGGAAAAGTATTATTGAAACCGAAAATTGCGGAATTTGTGTAAACCAAAAAGACGTAAATGAAATCAATCAAAAATTAAATCAAATCATCAATAATACTGAACTGCTAAAAGCAATGGGGAAAAACGGCAGAAATGCAGTAATTAAAAAGTATAACTGGAGTATTGAAGAAAAAAAATTAATATATTTCTACAAAAATTTAATAAAACACATTAATGAGAATATTGCTGATTAATCATTATGCAGGCTCTCCAGAAATGGGGATGGAATTTCGTCCTTACTATTTTGCAAAACAATGGGTTAATGCAGGTCATCATGTTTTTATTTTAGCTGCAAATAACTCTCATCTTCGGAAAAAAAAGATAAAAATTAACAAAAGTTTTGAAAAACAAGATATTGACGGGATAAAATATATTTGGGTTAAAACTCCCGAATATAATGGGAATGGAGTTTCTAGAGTATTGAATATTTTCAGTTTCGTTTTTAAAAGCTTTTTAAATGCAAAAAAACTTGCAAAAGAAATAAAACCTGATATTGTAATAGGCTCATCAACCTACCCGATAGATAACTATACTGCCCGAAGAATTGCAAAACTTTCAGGAGCAAAACACATTTACGAAGTTCATGATTTATGGCCGCTCTCTCCTATGGAGCTTGGTAAAATGTCAAAATATCACCCGTTTATATTGATTATGCAGCATGGAGAAAATTTTGCCTACAAACATTGTGATGCAGTAATTTCGATGCTGCCAAACACAAAAGAACACATGCAAAATCACGGACTCGACTTTAAAAAATGGCATTACGTACCTAATGGCATTAATCCCGAAGAATGGGAAAATCCCTCAGATATTCCAGACACACACAAAAATATTCTTGAAAACCTAAAAAATGAAAATAAAACAATAATAGGATATGCCGGTGGTCATGCTATTTCAAACGCTCTTGATACACTGATTGAAGCTGCCGAAATTCTAAATGAAAATAAAAAAATACATTTTGTATTAGTAGGGGATGGTGTTGAAAAAAACAGATTAATGAAAAAAGCCTCTAAACTTTCAAATTTTATTTTTCTCGACCCTATTCCAAAAAACTCTATTCCACGATTACTCGACAAAATGGATATACTTGTACTCGGAACACAAAAAAGCAATTTATACAAGTATGGTATCAGCATGAACAAACTTATGGATTATATGATGGCTGGGAAACCTATAATTCAATATATTAGCGGTTACAATTTTATTGAAATTGCAGCTGCAGGATTGTGTTGCGAATCAGAAAATCCACAGCAACTTGCTGACTGTATTTTTAAACTCTCTGAAGCTCCAATCGAAGAACGAAGACAATATGGAGAAAATGCAAAAAAATTCGTTCTCCAAAATCACGATAATAAAATTTTATCCCAAAAATGTCTGGATATTTTTAAAGAACTTACAACTTCCTCTTAATTTCAATTATTGCAGAAATAAACAGACCAAGCAAAAAACCAATTACAAAGGAAACTGCTACTGTCTTTAATATACTCTTGTTAGAACGGATAAATAATTGATTATTTATTATTGTAAACTTTTGTAATTTAGAGAGTTCTTCTTCCAACAATGTTTTTCTATCGTATAAATCAAGCATTTGTTTAAATATATCGCCAGCATAAACCGAAGCCGCAAAATCAGTATTAGAGCTAATCGCTATTATATTTGCTTGAAGAGTATTTAATTCTGAGATTTCTTTATTAATATCTTGCAATGATTTTGAAACATAATTTCGCCGAGATTCTATGGATTTTTTTACGTAGGGTATTTCATTTAAATAATTCATAAGACCTTCTGAAAATTTTCCCAATTTTTCTACTTCATAAAAATGCACTGATATTTTCACTGCATTTGTTATCCCTGTATCTAAATCAAAATATCTTATTGACTTTGCCACATCATAAGGAATATTCAGTTTTTCAGCAACAGAATCATATTGTTCTGATTGAATAAAAAATCTGACAGGACTTACAAGTTCGTAAACTATTTGCTTGTCTATTACCGGACTCGAGGCAATAATTGTAGTTTTAAAATATTTTTTGCCATAAAAATGATTAAGTATTCCGGCCAATAATGCTACAAGTATTGATAATAGTATTATTTTTAAGTATTTTTTAATAAAATTAATTACATCTCTAATAAGCGTCAAAAAATCAATTTGATTGGTATTTTCCATTTTTAAATTTCTTTTTCGATTTGATAATAATTTCTATCACTTGAGGAACGAGATATCAACTCTCCCAGGAATCCGGTCAGGAACAATTGTGTCCCAATAATCATAGCAACTAGGGCAATATAAAAATACGGATTGGAAGTAATTCGTTCTATGCGTATTCCATGAGACACAGCCCACAATTTATGAAAACCAATGTATGCACTTGCAGCAAAACCTATTAAAAACATTAATGTTCCGAGAACACCGAATAAGTGCATTGGTTTCTTACCAAACCTGGTAATAAACAATACCGATAATAAATCAAGATATCCGTTAACGAAACGTTCGAATCCGAATTTTGTTTTTCCGTATTTTCGAGGACGATGAACAACAACCTTCTCTCCTATCCTCAAAAATCCGGCTTGTTTCGCAATAACAGGGATATAACGATGCATTTCGCCGTAAATCTCAATACTTTTAACGACTTTTGCCCTGTATGCTTTTAATCCGCAATTAAAATCATGAAGTTTTATGCCGGTAAAAACTCTAACTGTAAAGTTAAAAAATTTACTTGGAAGTGTTTTGCTGATTGGGTCGTAACGTTTTTTCTTCCATCCCGAAACTAGGTCATATTTCCCTTCTGTAATCATACTGTAAAGTTGGGGAATTTCATCGGGAGAATCCTGCATATCGGCATCCATAGTAATTACTACATCTCCATTTGCGGCTTGAAAGCCAACCTGCAAAGCAGCAGATTTTCCGTAATTTCTCCGAAAACTTATTCCACTAACAACATCAGAATATTTTTTTTTAAGCTCCTCAATTACAGTCCACGAATTATCATTACTACCGTCATCAACGAAAATTATTTCAAAAGATTTACCTGAATTACGCAAAACCTTAACAATCCATTCAGTTAATTCAGGCAATGATTCTTCCTCGTTATATAGTGGTATGACTATTGAAATATCCATATATTATTATTCTTCCTCAGTTTTAAGTTCTTTCATAATTTCCGTATACGAATCAGCTTTCTTTTTAACAAAAATACCGGTAATCAAAGCAATTATAACCCCCTGAAAAACAGTAGTAATAACAGAAAAGAAAGCCATACTGCCGGGAATCATTATATATTTTTCATTGTATTCATAGGCCTGTTTTAATTGAGATTCGGGAAGTTCCTGTTCGTAAAGCTGAATTTTCACCATATCGAGCATTTTTGTTAATTCTTCCGGAGCAATCCATTTATAAAAAACATAAGTGTATATCCCCATTATTACAGCACCAAACAACAACATCAGAAGTGTTTTACCGTAAAGTTTGCCATAACTTATAAACCCGTCATAAACATTATCACGAAAATGTTTTTGTACAAAAAAGATTGTTATAATAAAAACTAAAATACTTATCCATCCTATAGATTTGTTCTGACCCAAATTAAAAATCCATATTATTAAACTCATTAGAATCATTGGAGCAATCATTACCGTTCCATAGCTGAGATAATTTTTAAAATTCCCGTTCATAATATATGTTTTTAAAATAATGTTCAAATATATTTAGTTTTTTTAAAAAATTATCAATCTATGTTTGAATTTAAATAAATTTTTGTATTTTTGCAGCGGGTAAGTCTTATACGACCAGCTCCCGCCCAACTCCCCCAGGTCAGGAATGAAGCAAGGGTAAGCGGTTGAGCGGTGCGATGTAAGTAACTTACCCTTTTTTGTTTTATTTAAAAGATTTTTACAATACTTTACGCTACATTTTGAATATAATTATACTATTTAAAATTCCGAAAATCTGCCTGTAATTTTTAAAAAAAATTGCATGTCTCGTTCTAAAACAGTTTTACACAAAAAGCGTAAATATGAAATAAAAACTTATTTTATTTCATTATTAAGAATTATTAAAATGCCTTAACGCCAAGTACAAAAACGCTATTTACCCTTCTGCTGCATAGTTTTTTATTTCTTCAAAATAATTAATCTGTAAACTTGCCAAATAGATACTCTTCCAAAGAATATTTATATATTAAAAAACTTGCTTATTTGTTAATATTTTCTAAAATAAATTTTAACAATTGGTTACTTATATAATTTTGTCGAAAGAAATTTAATTATTGTTTTATGAATTTTAATGGTAAAATAGCTATAGTCACCGGCGCTTCAGAAGGAATCGGCAAAGCAATTGCCTTAGAATTTGCAATCAGAGGTGCAAAAGTTGTTCTTGCCTCACGAAACATAAATAAATTAGAACAAGTAAAAGCAAGGATAGAAAATAACGGAGGCACAGCAATTTCGGTTCAAACAGACGTGAGCATAGAAAAAGACTGTGAAAACTTGATAAATAAAACCGTAAGTACTTTTGGAAAGATTGATATTCTTGTAAACAATGCGGGAATTTCTATGCGAGCAAATTTTAACGAATTAAAGACGGATGTTATTCGTAAAGTTATGGATATAAATTTCTTTGGAACAGTTTATTGCACAAAATATGCCCTGCCTTATATTTTAAAAGAGAAAGGCTATATTGTAGGAATTTCTTCAATTTCCGGAATCACTCCATTACCGGGACGTACGGGATATTGCGCTTCAAAATTCGCAATGAGTGGCTTTCTAAAAACTCTACAACTCGAACATAAAAAGGATGGTCTGAATGTTTTGATTGTTTATCCGGGATTTACAAATTCGGAAATTAGAAAAAATGCTCTAACCAAAGATGGAACACCTCAAGAAAAAAGTCCCCGTACCGAAGAAAAAATGATGTCGTCAGAAAAACTTGCAGAAATTATCGCAAACGGCATAGAAAAAAACAAAACACAAATCATAACAACACTTCAAGGAAAAATAACTGTATTTTTTTACAGATTGTTTCCAAGATTGGTTGATAGACTGATTTTAAAAACTATGAAAAAAGAACCAGATAGCCCGAATTTTTAAATATTTATGAAAAAAGATGCGGTATTAGTTTTATCAAGCGGCGGATCTCGAGGTCTTGCTCAGATTGGAGTTATAAATTGTTTGGTAAAAAATGGTTTTAATATTAAATCTGTTGCAGGATCATCTATTGGATCAATTATTGGAGGCTTTTTTTCTATGGGTAAATTAGATGATTATGCCAATTGGGTTAAGCAACTTGATAAAAAAGATGTTTGGGGTTTAATGGACTTTACCCTTAAATCAAATGGCATCATAAAAGGAGAAAAAGTTTTCGACACACTAAAACAAATCATCCCTGACAGAAATATCGAGGATTTACCTATAAACTTTGCTGCAGTGGCAACAGATATTATACAAGAAAAAGAAGTAGTTTTTAGATCTGGCAGCATATACAATGCTTTCAGAGCTTCTGTTGCAATACCGGCAGTATTTACTCCTGTAATTAACAACAATAATATCCTTGTTGATGGGGGTGTATTAAATCCTATACCAGCCGATTATGTTTTCAGAGATAAAAATGATTTACTAATTATTGTAAATTTATACGGCAAAAGCAAACAACACCTTAGCAAAAAAGAAATTTCAAACGACACTAAAGAACTTCACAAAATCAAATTGTCAATAAACAAATTCCTCAACACAGGAAATAAAAAAAGCATTGGTTACTACAATCTTCTTAGCAGGACATCATCGGCAATGATACATAAAATTGCCGAGTTAAAAATAAAGCAATTTAATCCTGACATACTTATTGAGATTCCGCACGATTCAGCTAAAACATTTGATTTCTTCAAAGCCAACGGACTCATAAAAATGGGTGAAGAAATTGCTCAAGAAACTATAGATTTATATTTCAAAAAAAATAACTAATCACCTTATCCTTTTCAACAAAGCTACATTTTCAATGTGATGAGTGTGCGGAAACATATCTACCGGCTGAATTTCAACCACCTTGTAAACATCCGACAAAATCTCAATATCCCTTGCCTGAGTAGCCGGATTACAACTAACATAAACTATTCGCTCAGGATTTGTATGCTTTATTTGTTTTAAAACATTTTCATGAACTCCTGCCCTCGGTGGATCTAACACAACAACATCTGGGTTCCCGTTGCTTTTTATGAATTCTTCAGTAAATATGTCTTTCATATCTCCTGAATAAAACAAGGTATTGCTTAATCCATTCAATTCAGAATTTATTACTGCATCATCAATTGCTTCAGTCACAGAATCAATTCCTACAACTTTTTTACAATGTCTAGCCAAATAAAGGGCTATTGTCCCGGCTCCTGTGTATAAATCGTAAATTACTTCATCAGATTTCGGTGATACATATTTCAATACCGTATCATACAAATTTATGGTCTGTTTTGTATTTGTCTGAAAAAATGATTTTGGATTTATCCTGTATTTTATGCCTTTTAGTTCTTCAAAAATAAATTCATTTCCTTTATAAACCACATAATTCAAATCATATAAGCTATCATTAGATTTAGGATTTATGAAATAAATCACCGAATTTATCTCCGGAAAGCTATCAACAACAAAATTTAACAGTTTTTCAATTTTATCTTTATCTTCATAAGCAAAAACTATAATAAGCATCCATTCTCCGGTATCAGTATTTCTAATTATCAAATTTCTGAGAAATCCTTCATGAGTTCTCACATTGTAAAAATCATAAGAATTATCTAAAGCAAATTTTTTAATCGCATTTCTAATCTGATTCGAAGGTTCTTTTTGTAAATAGCATTCTTCAATATCTACAACTTTGTCAAACATTCCTTTAACATGAAAACCTAATCCTTTAAGTTGAGGATCGTTGCTCTCAAATTGAGGTTCATTGTCCAGAAGCCAACGACGAGAAGAAAAAGTAAATTCAAGTTTGTTTCTATAAAACTTTTCATTTTCCGAAGCCAGTATAGGATTTGTTTTAAATCCTTGAATTTTGCCGATTCTCGCCAACTGGTCGTTTACTTGTTTTTCTTTGTAAAATAATTGTTTCTGGTAAAGTAAATGTTGCCATTTACATCCTCCGCAAATACCAAAATGTTTACAAAAAGGCTGTACTCTGTCGGGAGAAGCTTCTACCAAATTTAATACAACAGCCTCGGCATAATTTTTCTTTTTTTTAGTTACCAAAACGTCCACCACATCTCCCGGAACAGCACCCGTAACAAAAACAACAAAATTTTCATATCTCGCCACAGCAAGCCCATCTGCACCAACATCATAAATCAATAAACCATTGATTACAATATTTTTATTTCTTTTTCCCACAACCATAATTTTAGCAAAAATAAGAAAATTGAGAGAAAGTATTTTATTAAAAATTATTTTCACCATTTAAATTCCATTACCTTTTCCCTCTTCAAACATCTAACTGAAATTATCTAACTCATATTTTCAACATTTTTTTGTTTTATCTGTTTTTAAAGTATAATATTAATATAATTTGCTATGATTAAATATATGTTTTCAACAAAACCCGGGCAAAACATAATATCAGATATCTGGTTGTTATTACTACGTATTTCTGTTGGTGCTTCAATGTTAACGCATGCTTTGCCAAAATTAGATTTATTATTTTCCGGAAAAGAGATAATGTTTATTGATCCTCTGGGTATTGGAATGACAACTTCCCTGATATTGGTAGTTTTTGCAGAATTTTTTTGCTCTATAATGCTAATAACAGGGTTTACAACTCGCATTGCATTAATTCCTTTGATATTTACGATGTTTATTGCGGCATTTGTCTTCCACAAATCTGATCCATTTGCTAAGAAAGAATTGGCTATTATGTATCTCTTGATTTATATAACTGTTTTTATTACCGGTCTAGGTATATACTCCATTGACAAATTAATTGAAAAACTAATTTCTAAAAGAAAGAGTTCATAAAATCTAAACTTATTTTTGTTAAAAGTATTATACTCAAAGAGAGTAAATTTAGCTAACGTAATATATTTTTTTTGATGAACAAAGGTAGAAATTTGAAGCTAGTACATAGAATAGAGAAAAATAAAATCTAATGTTTCATCAAATTTTCAAAAATTTTAAGCATTATCGAAGCGATAAAAAATAAAAGTAAAAAATAAAAAAAACGAACTACTTTCTCAAAACCGAACAGTAAAACTTCAATCAAACAATCACAAAACAAAAATCCATTTTTAAAACATAGTCCCTTAAATTATTTACGATAATTTGAAAAAAATAAAATTATGTTATTTGAAAATTTTTTATTGATTTAGATTTAGAAAAAAAGCACCTCTCAGGGTGCTTGTAGCGAGAGGCGGGGTTGAACCGCCGACCTCATGATTATGAATCATGCGCTCTAACCAACTGAGCTACCTCGCCGTAAGATTTTCTCATTTGCAAATCGCATGCAAAAATAAATATTTTTATTATTTTCCAAACAAAATATTTTTGTTTTTAGAAAATTTTTATAAATTGCGTAAAATTTAGGTTCAAATTGATTTTTTTACAAATAAAATTTAAAAATGACAAAAATAGAAATTGAATATCTTTTTAATTGTTCTCCAAAAATACTCTTTAACCGACTCAGCACTCCAATAGGTTTAGCAGAATGGTTCGCAGATGAAGTTATTGTTGATGATAACATTTTTACTTTTGTTTGGGAAGGAATTGAAGAAAAAGCTGAACTTATTGCGATTAAAGAACTTAACTTTGTAAGATTTAAATGGTTGGAAGCAGAAGAAGATACATATTTTGAATTCAGGATAATTACACACGAACTCACCAATGATGTAGCATTAATTGTTACGGATTTTGCTATTGACAATGAAAATGAAGAAGTTAAGGAGCTTTGGGAAACTCAAATCAACAAATTAAAATATCTTTTGGGAGCTTAAGAAAGTTTTTACATTTCTTTTTACTACATTTGCACGTTTAATTTTATGAACGTGTTTAAAAAATTACACATATACATAGTAAAAAAATTTATCGGACCTCTACTCTTAACTTTTCTTATATGTGTATTTATACTTTTAATGCAATTTCTATGGAAATATATTGATGATCTGGTAGGAAAAGGCTTAGATTGGGATATAATAGCCCGACTATTGTTTTATGCTTCCTTGACACTAGTTCCGCTTGCTCTTCCATTGGCTGTTTTATTGGCTTCAATTATGACTTTCGGTAATTTAGGCGAACGCAACGAACTTTTTGCAATGAAAGCCGGGGGAGTCTCTCTTTACAGAATCATGTTTCCTTTATTAATTTTTAACATCATTATTTCCGTTGGGGCTTTTTATTTTTCCAATAATCTTCTGCCATATACTAATTTAAAAATGCGAACTTTACTGTTCAGTATTCAGCAACAACGTCCCGAAGTTTTGTTGCGTAACGGGATTTTTACGGATCCGGTTGATAATATCAGCATAAAAATTGACAGGAAATACCGCAACAACAATATGCTCGAAGGTATTATGATTTACGATCACCGAAACAGAGGCGGAAATACTAATGTTACAACTGCAGAGACAGGAAACATTTACATGACAGAAGATAAAAGCGTTTTAATATTGGATTTATACAATGGATATCGTTACGAAGAAATAAAAAAAGAAGAAGACCTCAGATCTTTAGAAAAAAGTCGTCCTCATCAAACATCTAAATTCGACAGACAAGTAGTATATATACCTCTTGATGTTATTGAAATCAATAAGGCCAACGAAGATCTTTTTAAAAACAGCTTTGATATGCTTAATGTTAATCAACTCAAATATGCGACAGATTCTTTAAATAATGCTCTTCTTGTACGAAAAAAAGAAATTTGGAATAACATAATACTTTACTCATTATTTAAAGCAGAAAACAAATGGGTTAATATTCCGGATGAAATTAAAACGATTGCTCAACAAAATGTTGGAACTTATGGCGACTCCAATAAAAAAATAATGCATGTTGACAGTGTTTTTTATAACTTAAATGAGATGCAAAAAAGTAAAGTTCTCGATTTTGCTCTAAACTTTGCAAATTCAGCCAAAACTTATGTCGAAGTTTCCATTGACGAAATAAACGGTTATCAACAATGGATTGCACGACATAAAGTCGAATGGCATAGAAAATACGTTCTTTCAATTGCTTGTCTTTTATTTTTCTTACTCGGAGCTCCTCTCGGATCAATAATCAGAAAAGGTGGTTTTGGATTACCCGTAATTGTGGCTGTTCTTATATTTTTATTGTATTATATTGTCTCAATAACTTTTGAAAAAACTGTACGTCAAGCTGTAATGAGCCCGGAAATCGGAATGTGGATTAGTACTTATGTCTTAATTCCATTAGCTATATTTTTGATTTATAAAGCAGCTACCGATTCCATGAGAGTTAGTTCTCACTTTTATGAGAAAATCAACAATTTCTTTAGAAGAAAAAAACGAAAATATCAAATTGATTCGCAAAGATGAACTTTTTATTTCTGACAAATAAAATCCCTTATCCTCCAAAAGACGGCGGTGCAATAGGTTTCTTTAATCTGGCAATTTCTCTTGCAAATCTCGGTCATTCAATTGATTTATTAACATTAAACACAAACAAACATTACTATCCTGTTGAAAAAATTCCGCAAGATTTAAAACAAAAAATAAATTTTCACGACGTATATATTAATACCGACATTAATCCGATTAAACTATTAAAAAACCTCTTATTTTCAAGAATTCCATACAATGCCGAAAGATTTATTTCCGATGATTTCAAAGCTAAATTAAAATCATTATTAGCCGAAAAAAAATTCGATATTGTTCATATCGAAGGATTATATATGTGTCCATACATTGAAATTGTAAGACAAAATTCCAATGCAAAAATCACATTACGTTCGCACAATATTGAACACGAAATCTGGGAGAGATTAGCTTATGAAGAAGTAAATCCTTTAAAAAAATTCTATCTAAAAAAATTGGCAGACAGAATTAAAAATTTTAAACTAAAATATATCAATAAATATGATTTTTTAGTTCCGGTAACCGGTCGCGAACTCCAAACTTACAATTCTCTAGGAAACATTAAACCGGGATTTATTGCACCTACAGGAATAACCGAAGAAAATAAAAAACTTTTTCTCGATAATAATAATTCTGAATATCCCGGATTCTTTTTTATTGGAGCTTTAGATTGGTATCCTAATATCGAAGGATTAAAATGGTTTTTAGAAAATATTTGGACAGATTACGTAAAAAAATATCCTCAAAATACTTTTAGTATTGCAGGTAGAAATGCAGAACAACATTTTGAAAAATATTTATCTCAATTTCCTAACATCAAATATTTTGGCGAAGTCGAAGATGCAGACGAGTTTATTTCCCGTGGCTCTGTGTTGATTGCTCCTGTACTTTCCGGCAGTGGAATGAGAGTGAAAATTATTGAAGGAATGGCTGCAGCAAAAACAATTATTACAACAACTATCGGAACGGAAGGCATTGATACCACCAACGAAATTAATATATTTATTGCCGATAATCCGAAAACTTTTTTAAATATTATGTTGAAACTTAGTTCCAACAAACAAATTCATGATGAAATTTCAAAAAATGCTCGTATCTTCGTTGCTGAAAATTATAATAATACTGTAATTGCAAAAAATTTAGCTGATTTTTACAAAAAATCTATTTAGAATGATAATTTTTGAAATAATATTTTGGCTTTCTGTTTTTCTAATTTTCCACACTTATGTGTTATATCCTGTATTATTAAAAATATTAGCAAGTCGTAAGAAATTCAACTTTCAAAGCAATACAGAAGAATTGCCATCTGTTAGCATTTTAATGTCCTGTTTCAACGAAGAAACTGTAATAGCACAAAAAATAGAAAGCATAATTCATTCAAATTATCCTCAAGAAAAAATTCAAATAATTATAGGGTCAGATAACAGCAGCGACAATACAAACTACATAATTGCAAGTTATTCTGAAAAATATTCAAATATTATCTTCAAACCATTCTATATCCGACAAGGGAAATCCAATATTATAAACCAACTTTATGATATCAGTACAGGAGAAATTTTGATATTAACCGATGCAAATGTATTTTTTGATAAAAACACAATAAATGAAATTGTTAAACCTTTTCAGAATCCGGAAATTGGATTGGTTGATTCTAATATGATAAATACAGGCATAAAATTAGAAGGCATTTCATTTCAGGAGAAATCATACATATCAAGAGAAGTAATAATTAAACACAGAGAAGGCCTTTTATGGGGAACAATGATGGGACCTTTTGGCGGATGTTTTGCTATAAGACGAAAATTATACTCACCAGTTCCTAAAAACTTTCTTGTTGACGACTTTTATATCTGTATGAAAGTACTGGAAATGAAATACAAAGCCATCAATAATCTTGAAGCAAAAGTTTTTGAAGATGTTTCTAATAATTTATCAATCGAATTTAAAAGAAAAATAAGAATTGCAACAGGAGATTTTCAAAACCTTAAACGTTTTATAAAACTTTTATTTCCTCCATGGAAAGGATTAGCATTTAGTTTCTTATCCCACAAAGTTTTAAGATGGATTACTCCGATTTTTATGATATTTGCATGGATTTCGGCATTTATAATGTCATTTTCAAGTGATTTTTATCTTATTTTATTTATTGCGTATAATTTTATTTTCTTTTTGGCATTAGCTGACATTTTACTCAAAAAATTAAATATTCATAATATAATTTTGCGATTTATTACGCATTATTTAACTATGAATCTTGCTTTATTAATTGGAATGTTTATATCAATAAAAGGAGTTGAATCAAATGTTTGGAAACCAACAAAACGAAATCAATAACCAGCTTAACACAATAGATGAAGCTATTGAAGATATCAGACAGGGAAAAATTGTAATTGTTGTTGATGATTATGATAGGGAAAATGAAGGCGATTTTGTTGTTGCTGCCGAAAAAATCACACCCGAAATAGTCAATTTTATGGCAAAATACGGCAGAGGATTAATTTGTTGCTCAATACCTGAGAGCAGATGTAAAGAATTAAACCTTGAGTTGATGGTCGGCAAAAATACTTCTCTGCACGAAACTCCATTTACCATTTCTGTTGACTTAATCGGTCAAGGCTGCACAACAGGAATTTCGGCCGCCGACAGAGCAAAAACAATTTTCGCTTTAGTTGACGAAAAAACTAAACCCGAAGATTTAGGCCGTCCTGGGCATATTTTTCCACTCATGGCCAGAGAAAACGGAGTTCTCAGACGAGCCGGACATACCGAAGCCGTTGTTGACCTCACAAAACTTGCAGGACTAAAACCAGGTGGTGCTTTGGTGGAAATTATGAACGATGACGGTACAATGGCCAGACTTCCTCAACTTATCGAAATAGCTAAAAAATTCAATCTTAAAATAATCACAATCGAAGACCTCATAAAATATCGTCTCGAACACGATTCTTTAATCGAAAGAGGCGAAAAAGTGTTCCTCCCTACAGATTACGGTGATTTTTATATTATTCCATTTAAACAAAAAAATAACGGAATGGAACACAGTGCCTTAGTGAAAGGCTCATGGTCAGAAGATGAACCTGTTTTAGTAAGAATTCATTCGAGTTGCATTACCGGAGATATTTTTGGATCTAAAAAATGTGATTGTGGGGACCAACTTCACGAAGCCATGAAAATAATTGAAAAAGCCGGTAAAGGTGTTTTGTTATACCTAAATCAAGAAGGTAGAGGCATTGGACTAATGAATAAAATAGCCGCCTACAAGTTGCAAGAAAATGGATTGGACACCGTCGAAGCAAATTTACACCTTGGCTTCCAACCCGATGAAAGAGATTATGGTATCGGAGCTCAAATTTTGCGTAGCCTAGGCGTTAAAAAGATGATTCTTATTTCTAACAACCCCCAAAAAAAAGCCGGACTTAAAGGATATGGAATTGAAATTGTCGGAACTAAAAATCTCGTTATTCCACCTAATAAATACAACAAATTTTATCTATACACAAAAAAGGTAAAAATGGGACACGAAATTAATATTGATAATCTCGATGCCAAAGTCCAGAATGATAACAAAAATGACTGATTTAAAAATAATTTACATGGGGACACCACAATTTGCGGTTGCTCCTCTAAAAGCTTTAATAGAAAATAATTTTAATGTTCTTGCCGTAGTAACAGCTCCGGATAAACCAGCAGGCAGAGGAAAAAACCTAAAAGCATCTGAAGTAAAAGTTTTTGCAGAACAACATAATCTTAAAGTATTACAACCAATTTCTCTTAAAGACCCGGACTTTATAAAAGATTTAAAAAATCTTAATGCAAATCTTTTTATCATTGTAGCTTTTAGAATGTTGCCTAAAATTGTTTGGGAAATTCCTAAATTTGGGACTTTCAACATTCATGCTTCTCTCCTGCCCGATTATCGCGGTGCTGCTCCAATAAACCATGTTTTAATTAACGGAGAAAAGGTCACCGGTCTTACAAGTTTTTTCATAAACGAAGAAATAGACAGCGGCAACATTATCCTTAAAAAAGAATGCCTCATTGAAGACGAAGATAATTTCGGCACTTTACATGATAAATTAATGCATATGTCCGAAAGTTTTGTTATTGAAACAATTAAAATTATTTGTTCCGAAAATTTCAAACCTATACCTCAATCCAAACTCTTATCGGGAAAAGAATTACATTTAGCTCCAAAAATAACAAAAGAGTTTTGTCAAATTGATTTTAATAAAAGCTCTATATCCATACATAATTTTATTAGAGGACTTTCGCCCTATCCAGGAGCATATACTTTTATTGAGAAAGATGTTATGTTAAAAATTTTTAAGTCCGAATACAAAATAGAAAATCAAAACTTAGCTAAACCCGGAACTATTATTACTGATAATAAAAATTTTCTAATATTTTCTACTGTTGATGGTTATATCGAAGTCCTCGATCTACAAATTTCCGGTCGTAAAAGAATGCAGATTAAAGAATTCCTAAACGGATATAAATTTAATCAATGAGGTTTTCTAACTTACTTCTTAACTGAATTCAAAACTTTATAACCGATTAACTTATCGTAATTATCAGAAACCGCCTTATGATATACAAATATATAATAATCGTTTTCAGTTTGCTTGTGACTGCCTTCCAGAAAAGAATGATCAGAAATATTTTTCCCGTCCTTCCATTTTACGGCAACATAACGATAATTATAATACCCCTGCTTCAAAAACATCAAAGTTTCATAGCATCTTGATTCCGGATTATATTTCATTTTATGATTTTCAGTAAGCTGATTTCCTGCAAAATTACCGTAAAGATAAACAGTCCATGCCGATAATGGATTTGGCATTTCAAGACGAAATTTCACTATCGCATATTCAGCTTCAACTTCCGGTTTTGACCTGTTGCCAAACCGATTTGTCTTAATAATGTACTTACCATTAATATCTTCGGCACTGCTGTATGGGTCAAACATCCTATTTTTATCCTTAACCAGATCAATGTAATAGTATGGTTTCTTAAACTCAATATTTTCTATATTTTCAGAAAAAACTTCAAGATTGTTAAAATTAAAATACCTGTATTCATTTGCAGCATTAAAGATTATTTTATCATCATATTGATAAGTTAAAAAATTATTGTCAATGAATGTAGGCTGTATATCCGTAACTGCATTATCCCATTGAAAATTTTGCATTACAACAACTTTCACTTCCCTAAAAGGATCATCAATTCGATAGTTTTTCTTATTTATTTTAAAATCTACTTTCTGAAAATAACTCTTGTAATCAGAAACATTGGCAATACTAACATCTCCAATAATGTCAACCAGAGGTTCATAAACCATGAATCTTTGAGTACAAACAATATTTTTAACATTTTCATTTAAAGTATATGCAACCAGCACATAATTCCCGCTAATTTTCAGATTAATGTCTTCATTTGGTAAATATAGTTTATAATGAGTATATTGAACCATAGTTGAATAAGAATCTTCCCAATTCGTTATTTCCAGCTCATGAAAAACATCTTTATAATCCACCGGAGAAATGTTTGAAATATTCCAATTTCTGTCGCAATGAATAATATCATAATAATAAACTTCCGGTTGTGATTCAATTTGGTCGAAACTAAATAATAATCTATTATCGGAATATAAATTAAGAACGGGCTGACCAATTTCCCAGTTTTCGGGATGAATTCTGACTGTTTTAATATTTTCATTATAGATTCGATTTTCTGTTGAAAAATTATAATTCGTAATTTGTGAAAAGCATTCAAATGAAAGCAAAATGGATAAAATGATAATAAAATTTTTCATAATTTTACACGGCATAAAAATTGTTTTCAAAAGTAAAAAATTATTTATATGAAATTTTTGATTTTAAACTCATTTTTGCTATTGCTATCCTTAAATTTAATTTCTCAAGGCATAAATCAAAAAGCCATCGAAATTAATAACAATGATAATGCCAATTATATTGCCGTTCCGGGTACAAAAATTAAAATTATTCCACCGCGAGGTTTTGTAAGCTCGAAGAGATTTTTAGGATTTGAACACGAAATTGCGGGTAGT
Organism: Bacteroidales bacterium Bact_19; assembly: GCA_001603595.1. Lineage (GTDB taxonomy): Bacteria > Bacteroidota > Bacteroidia > Bacteroidales > ML635J-15 > Bact-19. Next base: position 12,175 of record LUZK01000033.1, on the reverse strand, counting down.
TCAATAGTTATCACAGAAATTCCTGAAAACATAAATAAAACAATGATGGGATTCGATAAAGCTTATTTGTTAAAAGCCGGAATATTCCTTGAATCACAAAAGTTTTACAAAATAAACAACTTTGATGCTTTACTCATAACCGGAAAGCAAACCGCATACAACAATGTTTATATAAAACATTTACTAATTATCGGAAATACAAAAATATCCTATTTATTAAATGCCTCATTACTCGCAACTTCATCCGAAAAACACCAGAAAGAAGTTTTAGAATCTCTATTAAGTGTGATTTTTATGCCTGAAATTGCAAATGATATTTCTCAACGCTTTGATTTCAGTATTGATGTTAGTGGTACTGAATTAAAAAAGGCAAAAATGATGATTTCTTCATTAACATATACAGATGACGGGAACATGCCTTCAAAAACAGAAAATAAGACGTCAGTAACCGTTAGAAAAGCAACAGCTACTAAAGTATTGTCTGAAAACGAAAAAAAAGAACTTACAATAGAGCTTTTTAAAATTTATCCTAAAGAAATTACAGCAAACTCAAAAAACATTGTAAAAGAAATAAAAGGAAAATTTCTATCTGGATATGAAATATTTTCTATAGGTAAAAATAGTTCAACCGGAAAACCGGAATTGATTTATCAGGCTGTTTTTTTTAAAGAAAAAGAATATTACGTATTTAATGGCTTTACCTCAGGTAATTTTGAGACTAATCTTGAAATGTTTAGAAAAATTGCAAAAACGTTAAAACCCGAAAATACTAATTAGCTCCGTTAGAAAGATAGTACTGATCGTAGGCATTGGCAAAACCAAGATCTTTTGTGTAAATTCCTCTTGACAAACTATCGAGCGTACGTGTTCCGAGTTTTTTAGTCAAAACAACATTGTATCTTGACGCAAATAAACCATAACCTCCATTAAGATTAGTAAACGATGGTTTTTCCTGAACAATACCTGATGAAGGAGCTGAAATCTCCATGTATGTTACATAATTTTCATCTGCAGCAGCAAGTCGGAATTCAATGCTTTCGGGCATTTTAACAAACCTTTTAACACCGGGCTGCGGTTCACCAAGTTTTGATTTAATAAGATTATAAAAAGCAAGAATAGAAAACTTACCATTAACTTCTGTCGGAGATGTTGTAGTTCTGTATTCCTTATTTTGCGGCCATACAATTGTTTTTACTTCTGAGGTATCTCCCTGCTCATTAACTTCAAAATAATTAAATGCAATTGTCATTTGAAAAGCTTTTCCGTTTGTTCCGTTATTGTATTTATATTCAAAATCACCTGCATATCTAACAATATCAATAGATGGAGCAAACGGACTCGGAGCGGTAATATACATTCCTTTAACTAAATTAGTTCTTGATTTAACAATATGTTTCCCGTCGTCAATCGTAACAACTAATTCATAAGAGTTATCTAAATTTAAATTCATTTGTTTTACCCACATAGTGTTACGATTATTGCTAAAATATCCTGAAGGTTTTGGAATTGTATCAACCTCTTCAAATGTATAACTTGCTATCTTTACATTGTTAGAATTATATTCATTCAATACAACTTCAACCTTATTGTAAAATAATGAATCACTTATTGCAGCCATTTGCGATGCCGGAATATTGCCCAGAAAACTCTTATTTACCTTAACATACTGAACAGGTGATGAGGCATCTAAAATACAATAAACAATAGGAATATCTATCCATTCTCCGTTTACTTCAACATCAGTGCTGCAAGCAGTAAAGATAAAAACTGCTAAAATTGTCAAGATTATTAACTTAATTTTATTCATTTGTTTGCCAACTTATTATCTTTGCAAAAATAATTTTTATAATTTACAAAAATACAAATAAAAAGTTAAAAATGTCGGTTCATAAAGAAATAAAAAAAATTACGACTCATGTTCTTCAGCAAATGAAGCAGGAGAAACAAAAAATTGCCATGCTCACGGCTTATGATTACAGTATGGCAAAACTGCTCGACCAGGCAGGAATAGATGTGATACTTGTTGGTGATTCAGCTTCGAATGTTATGGCAGGCTTTGATTCTACATTACCAATTACACTCGACAACATGATTTATCACGCTGCTTCAGTAGTAAGAGGTGTAAAAAGAGCTCTGGTAGTAGTTGATATGCCATTCGGAACCTATCAAGGAGATTCTAAAAAAGCATTAGCCTCTGCCATTAAAGTCATGAAAGAAACAGGTGCCGGTGCAGTAAAGATCGAAGGTGGTATTGAGGTGGCAGATTCAATTAAAAGAATCCTTTCAGCAGGAATTCCGGTTATGGGACATCTCGGGCTTATGCCTCAAAGCATTCATAAATACGGAACTTATAGCGTTCGTGCTCAGGACGACGAAGAAGCCTCAAAAATTATTTCAGATGCTCATGTTTTAAATGATGTTGGATGTTTTGCGATTGTTTTGGAAAAAATTCCTGCTACATTAGCAAATCAAATTGCTTCCGAAATTAAAATTCCTGTTATTGGAATCGGAGCAGGACAAGTTGATGGTCAGGTGCTGGTATTACACGATATGCTGGGGATAACTCAAGAATTTAATCCAAGATTTTTACGCCGTTATGCTCAGCTGGATAAAATCATTAAAGACGCTGTTAAAAATTACATTAACGATGTAAAAACTTGCGATTTTCCAAATGAAAACGAGCAGTATTAGTTCTTTATGATTTCCGAAAAAGACATTCTTTACGAAGATAATCATATAATCATTGTTAATAAAAAACCCGGACAAATTGTTCAGGAGGACACTACAGGAGATAAACCTCTTACAGATTTTGTAAAAGATTTTCTTAAAGAAAAATACGATAAACCCGGAAATGTTTTTTTAGGTGTTGTGCATCGGTTAGACAGACCGGTCAGCGGGCTCGTATTATTTGCCAAAACTTCAAAAGCTCTATCCCGTCTAAACGAACAATTTAAACAAAGGCAAACAAAAAAAACATATCTTGCAATTGTTGCTAACAAACCGCCTAAAGATAATGAGCTTATAGAATCCTGGATATTACGAAACAAAAAAATAAATAAATCTTTTTCATATCCTAAACAAGTTAAAGATAGTCAAAAAGCGATACTCGAATATAAACTTATTGCAACATCTCAAAAATATTTTTTATTGGAAATAGACTTACATACCGGCAGACATCATCAAATTCGCAGTCAGCTTGCGTCAATAGGTTGTCCCATTCGCGGAGATTTAAAATACGGATATCCTCGATCTAATCAAGACGGTAGAATTGATTTACACTCCTATTCACTCGAATTAATTCATCCAATAAAAAAAGAGCTGCTAAAAATAACAGCTCCGCTTCCCAATTCAAATTTATGGAATACTTTCAAAGAATTAGCTAAACTTTAGTCAGTATCATCATCCTTAAATTCTTTGTCAAATTTTTTCTCCATTTCATTCTTTTTAAGATCAATTGAGTTATAATTTTGGCAGTTCTTCAATTCAGATTCAAATCTTTTCTGAGCAACTAAAAAATCTTTTATATCTTTTCCTTTAATTAAATTTTGATGAACGGCCAGATCAACGTCTTTGTTAAAGCGTTCCAATACCTCACAGCCTGCCGAAAGATTGTTTAAATAATTAAAATAAATTTCTATTAGCTTAAGTTCAGAATTTAAAAGAAAATAAACGTGTTTTTTACTTTCAGAGGGAATTGTATAAATTTTATCAAGCACAACTTGATAATTCAATACTGCTTCTTGATAATTTTCTTTTTTATAAAAATCTTCAGCATCGTTATAAATTTTTTCGACAGCTTTCAAAATCTTTGAATCAAATTGCGAAAATGCTGTATAACTCAAGAAAATCAGAATTGCTAATACTATTGATTTTGTTTTCATTATTTTAAATTTACAAGATTTATTCACTTTCTTTAAGTCTTTCCATATTTTCAGCCATAATCAATTGGTCTAAAAGTTCGTCAATTTCACCGTTCATAAATGCCGGTAAATTATAGGCTGTGTAATTTATTCTATGATCAGTAACACGACCCTGAGGAAAATTATAAGTTCTGATTTTGGCTGAACGGTCACCAGTTGAAACCATGGTACGGCGTTTTTTTGCTATTTCGTCCATTTGTTTTTGATATTCAAGGTTGTATAATCTGGTGCGAAGTTCTTTCATCGCAATTTCAAGATTCTTCAATTTAGACTTTTCATCCTGGCATGTAACCACAATTCCGGTAGGAATATGAGTAAGACGAATGGCCGAGTAAGTTGTATTAACAGATTGTCCTCCAGGACCAGAAGAACAAAATTCATCTCTCTTGATATCGTTTGGATTAATCTTGATATCAACTTCATCAGCTTCGGGAAGAACCGCTACAGTAGCTGCCGAAGTATGCACTCGTCCTTGAGTTTCAGTTTGAGGAACTCTTTGTACTCGATGAACCCCGGATTCATATTTTAAAATTCCATAAACACCGGTTCCGGTAACGTTCATAACAACTTCTTTATAACCGCCAACAGTACCCTCCATTGCTCTAGTGATTTCGGTTTTCCATCCTCGTTTTTCGCAAAACTTAATATACATTTTCAGCAACTCGCCTGCAAACAAGCTAGCTTCATCTCCACCGGTACCTGCACGAATTTCAACAATCGCATTTTTATCGTCTTCAGGATCTTTTGGTATAAGTAAAATCTTTATTTTTTCTTCCAGAGGTTCTACTTTTGGCAACAAATCATCCAATTCGGATTTTGCCATTTCTCTCATTTCTTCATCCTTTTCGATGGATAAAATTTCTTTTGCTTCCTCAATATTACGTATTAAAATCTTATATTCTTTGAAGGCTTCTATAATCGGTTCTAAATCTTTGTATTCCTTATTTAATTTAACATACTTATCCATATCCGAAATAACGGATGGATCTGCCAACAATTTTGCTATCTCATTATACCTGGCTTCAACACTTTCCAATTTTTCCAGAATCAACATATTTGCCATAACACTTAAATTTTTTTAGTAAATAAATTCTCCAAATTCTGATTTAACAGTTAATTTTTTTATTTCGCTTTCTTCAACTCTACCGATTATCCTTGCATCAACACCAAAACTTTTACTAATGTTAATAATATCATCTGCAATGTCTTCATTAACATACAACTCCATACGATGCCCCATATTAAATACTTTGTACATTTCTTTGAAATCTGTACCGCTGCATTCATGAATAATTCTGAACAATACCGGTAATTCAAACAAATTATCCTTAATGATATGTACCTTTTCAACAAAATTTAAAACTTTTGTTTGGGCTCCTCCGCTGCAATGAACAATTCCACTAATTTTTCCGGAATATTTTTCAAGAATTTGCCTAATTACCGGAGCATAGGTTCTTGTCGGTGATAAAACCATTTTTCCGGCAGTCATATTTATTTCGGGAATAATGTCGGTAAGTAAATACTTTCCTGAATAAATTAAACTCGGCGATACATTTGGGTCATAACTTTCGGGATATTTGTCTTTATAAATTTTAGAAAAAACATCATGCCGAGCCGATGTAAGACCATTCGAACCCATTCCTGCATTATATTCACTTTCATATACTGCTTTACCAAAAGAAGCAAGTCCAATAATAACATTACCGGGAAAAATTCTTGAATTATCAATAACATCTTTTCTGAGCATCCGGCAAGTTACAGTAGAATCAACAATTATTGTTCTCACGAGGTCGCCTATATCAGCAGTTTCCCCACCTGTAAGATTTATATTTATACCATATTGACGCATTTGATCGCAAAAATCCTGAGTTCCGTTTATAATTTCGGCAATAACTTCAGCCGGTATTAAATTTTTGTTACGTCCGATTGTTGACGAAAGTAAAATATTGTCAGTGGCTCCAACACATAAAAGATCATCAATATTCATAACTATGGCATCCTGAGCAATACCTTTCCATACGGATAAATCCCCCGTTTCACGCCAATACATGTATGCTAGTGATGATTTTGTGCCGGCACCATCAGCATGCATAATATTGCAATATTCAGGATCATTTCCTAGAATATCTGGAATTATTTTGCAAAAAGCGTTGGGAAACAAACCTTTGTCCAGATTTTTTATTGCCGAATGGACATCCTCTTTTGAGGCTGAAACTCCACGTTGTATGTATCTGTTTTCTGTCATTTAAAATTTATTATTTTATATTAATACAATAGCCTGTTGCTATTAACAACAGGCTATTAACAATATTTATTTAATCTAGAAATCTTTTGAATCAGAATCCTTTATAACGGCACCACCTTGTTTTATTTGCTTTTGCTGCTTTTCTTCTTCAGCCTTTTTTTGTTCCGGAGTTATTCCATAATCTGTTGATAAAACACTGAATTCAGTTCTTCTGTTAAGCTGATGAGCTATTTCGATTTTTGAATTATCTTTTAATTTAACTATAAAATCTTCTGTAAGAACATCACCTTCTTTTAAGAAAGGAAATTCTTTAGATATTTCTTTTGTAACGACCCTTGGCATACTTTCACCAAATCCTTTTGCAACAAGCCGATCTGGTTTAATCCCTTTAGATATAAGATAATCTACACAAGATTGGGCTCTCGCTTGAGAAAGTCTCATATTATAATCATCATTACCTCTAAAATCGGTATGAGCTCTTAGTTCAATAACGAGATTAGGATTATCATTAAGAGTTTTGACAAGCTCGTCGAGGGCAACCATTGACTGAGGACGAAGAGTAGCTTTGTCGTAATCGTATTCAATATTAGGTAAAACTATTATTCGAGGAATTTTTGCAAGATTAATTACAACATTTATTACTGTATCATATTCAATATTTTTAGTTGTGAAAATTACTGAATTAGAAAAATAATCTTTATTAACTTCAGCTTTTACTTTATAATTTTGATTTGGTTCCAGTTGATATTTAAAAGTTCCTGTTTCAGAGGATTTTAATTCAGCAACAATACCTGCATCATTAAGAAGTGTTATTTTTGCATCTTTTACCATTACTATTTTATCAATATCGGTGGTATCTCTCACCATACCGTTAAGTGTAATTACTAATGGAGGCAGTACAAATGAATAGATATCATCAGAACCTTTTCCTCCCTTTCTATTAGAACTGAAATATCCCCTTTCTTCTTTTCCTTCGAAAATAATTTCAAAATCATCAAAAGATGAATTTATGGGGTATTTCATATTTTCAATTCCGATTATGTTACCTTTTTCGTCTCTGATAGTTTTATAAATATCCAAACCTCCCATACCTTTATGACCATCGGAAGAAAAATACAATGTACCATCATGTCGAACTGTTGGAAAGACTTCATCACCTGGAGTATTTACAATCGGTCCTAAATTGATTGGTCGTCCATAATTATTAGGACTGTTATTAATTCTATATGCCATATAAATATCCATACCGCCATATCCATCAGGAGCTTCAGCTGAAAAATATAATATTTTATCGTCAGGTGACAAAGCCGGATAGCCGACTTCATAATTAGAAAATCCTTGAATAGTTACGATAGTAGGAACATCCCAAGCATTACCTTTTTTTGCTACATAAAATATCTTACAAGGCTCATCAACTGTTTTTCCCGCTTTACATCTGGTAAAATACATTTCACTTCCTTTCATAGAAACAACGCAAGCTCCTTCATCTTCTTCACTATTTATTTCACCTACCAAAGGAATAGGTTCACTCCATGCACCTTTTCTGTCCTGAGAAATTTCAAAAATGTCGGTAAACTTTTGCCCTGTTTTATAATTATTTCTTGAACCTTTAGTTCCCTCTCTAGAGGTAGTAAAATAAATTACTCTAAAATCCTTTGTTGCCCATGCTGGTGAAAAATCAAGATTTGCAGTATTAAAACGTGCAACGTTGTTTACCTTATAACGTGTTGGACGATTTAACCACTGCGGAACAATCTTACAAGATTCTAGACCGCTCGTTGCTCTATGGTCATTTGGCGAAATTTGCAAATACTGTTTATAAACTTCAATTGCATCTTCATACTTTCCGTTCATTCTGAGGGCATCAGCGTAAAACAATAATACATCAGGTTTAATTACTCCTTTAACATAATTTTTCACGGCTGCACCAAAATACATTTCAGCTTTATCAGAGTCGCCAAGCATCTTATAACAATAACCCAACTTATAATTTACCTGTGCTCTTTCTTCTTGAGTTTTAAGAGTTCCTAATGCTTTTTCGTAAAAATCTTTTGCTAAATCAAATTGATAAGTATTAAAGTACTCATCACCTTTTGATACTTGAGCCTCAAGTTTGTAAATAAAGGTTGCCAAAAATAGGAAAAGAATAAGTTTTTTCATAATTAGTTGTTTTTAAAACTTTGCCAAATATAATAATTTTATTTTTTCATAAAAATATCTTTTTCAATTTGTGTGCTCTCGATAATACCTTGTGTACTCAAATTAAAAGTCTCAATACTATAATTTTCTGCTTTAAAGAAAATTATATAGGATTTTCCGGGCGAGAGGATAATTTCAAATGATCCATCCCTATCTGTTGACTGATAATCGATTAGCACATAATTTTCATCCATAACCTGTACATCAACATTTTCTAACTTTTCTCCATTTAAGTTATCAAATACCGTTCCCGAAAATATTATATTCACTTCGGGCTTTATGAAATAAAAAATATCTGTTTTACCCATCCCCCCAATTCTTCGTGAAGAAAAATAACCTTCTTCTTTCATTCCAATAAATACTATGCCAAAATCATCGTGAGAAGAGTTAATAGGATAACCCAAATTTCCTACTCTATATTTTCCATTACCGAGATTTTTTGCAACAAAAATGTCAAGACCTCCCATTCCTATATGTCCATCGGATGAGAAATAAAGGTCTCCATTACTTCTTATGTATGGATGAACCTCGTCGTGTTCTGTATTTATCTGAGAACCGAGATTTTGCGGTAATCCAAAAGGGTAATTACGTTTTGCCCTAATAACTTTATAAATATCTTTTCCGCCAAAACCTCCCAACATTGAATCTGCCACAAAGTATAATGTCAACTCATCATCACTAATTGCCGGATGCCCAATACTTATACTATCAGGAATCCCTGGGATCTCGACTTCCTGTACATTACCCCAGTAACTTCCCATTTTGCGAGCAAAATAAATACGACAGCCTCGATCTTTATTTTTATCGTAGTTGCATCTCGTAAAATATAAATTACTGGATTTACGATTTAGACAGGCAGCTCCTTCCTCATCATTTGAATTTACCGGACCTATTAAAATTTGTGGATCTGTCCATCTACCTTCTTTATCTTTTTCAGCATAAAAAATATTTGAACAAAAATCCCCCGATTCCGGACTCACAGTTACATAAGTCGGAGCAAAACGTGTGGAAGTAAAATAAACTCTTTTATTATTACGAGGCTCAAGAAAAGGACAATAGTCATTCTCCGGTGAATTCAATCTGCCTATAATTTTTATTTCATGACCGGTAGAGTTTTTTAAGGAACTAAAAGTAAAATCCAAACTTGCACTCCCTTTCCCAAAATATTTATTCTTTTCGTCAACGGCTCTGTCAAATTTTTGATAGTAAACAGAAGCAGAATCGTATTGCATAATCATTTGATACGATTGTCCCAAATAATGATAAACCATCGGTTCGGAAAACTTGTATTCTATTGCCTTTACTAAATTAGGAACTGCATATTCAGGTATAGATAATTTTCTGTAACTCAATCCAATTTTAAAATATGCTTCAGCAACAATGTGCTTTCGTTTGGGATATTTATTAATTATTTGCTGATAAAGTTCAATTGCTTTATAATATTGTTCCCTATCGAACTCACGGTCTGCCGTTTTAAGTAACTTTTGACCGTAAACGTCGGAAAAAAATATTATTATAAAAATAATAATAAATGAATATTTCATCAATCTTTTCAAATTTTACCGTAAAAAAAAACATTTATCAAGAATTATGCAAATAAAATGAGTAATACTTAAGCTTCTGTCTTAATTCTCTAAATACTAAATAAATACATAAAATAATAAAAAAGCCTTCAAGAAGTTTTCTTGAAGGCTAAAATAAAAATATTTTTAGCTTATCTGAAATCGCTTAAGGTTTCCATCAACATTCTTCTGGCAAAGAATATGCGAGATTTTACAGTACCAATGGGCAGGTTCATTTCTTCGGCTATTTCTTTGTATTTATAACCATCAATAAACATCTCAAACGGAACTCTATATTCATCTTCGAGTTCGGAAATAGCAGATTTTACATCTTTTGCATTAATTTTTGATTCAGCACTTTCTTCTATCAAACCTGAGTTTTCAATCAAATACGAATCTTCAGAAGAATCATTAATTGTATTCTTTGAAGATAATTTCGTTACCTGATTCAAAAAAGTATTCTTTAAAATGGTAAATAACCAAGCTTTTATGTTGCTATCGTTTGTATATTTATCACGATATTGAAAAGCCTTTAAGAATGTTTCCTGAACTAAATCTTTTGCTGATTCGGGATCTCTGGTTAATCCTAATGCAAAATATTTAAGGCTTTTTTCCATGCTTACTATTCTGGTTGTAAATTCTTGTGCGCTCATATTTTTTTATTTAGGTATTTCATTGCAAATATACAACATTATTTTTTATTATGCAAATTAATTTTTGTTTAATTTTTGATTAATTTTAATTAAACAGAGGTTTTCTAAATAAGCAAACATTTAACTCCCATTATATACAATAGGTTTAGAAGATTTTGAATAAATTTCAAAAAATTGCATTTTAAATGCTAAATTTTTGTTTACAAAAAAAATTACTTATTAATTATTATTTTAGCATCTGGAATAACAACAAAACTTTTATCTGTTATGAAAAAATTTTTTATCTATTTGGGGCTAATATTTGGTGCAAGTGTTTCCATTTATTCACAAAAGAATTATGATGATTATTTTACTGAAAACAGTTTAAGAATAGATATTTACCACTGCGGTAACAACAACACTGAGGCTGTATTTTTTAAAGAATTTCTAAAAGAAAAAATATGGGCTGGAACAAAAAAGAATCTTATTAATAGTTTCGACTTAGGTACGTATCAAGTAAGAGTTTACGATAAAAACTCAGGCATTTTAATATTTAACTATGGTTATTGTTCTTTATTTGGAGAATACATTCATACAGAGGAAGCACAAAATATCTCAAAATGTTTTCCTGAATCTATTATAATTCCATTTCCCAAGGATCGAGTATTGATTGAATTACATTCCAGAAAAATTGATGACAATAAATTTTACAAAATTTGGGAAATTGAGTTTGATCCCAAAAAAGATTTAGTTAAAGAAGAAATAGTGTTTAACTATAAAACTTTTAACATAGATATAAAATCAAATATTTCCGAAGCACTTGATATTGTTTTTATTGGAGACGGTTACACTTTCGAGGATGAAGAAAGTTTTTTGACCGATGTTGATGCTACAGCAAAATATTTAATGGATAACGAACCTTTTAAGAATTTTACACAACAAATAAATATTAGAGCTGTTCTTCCAAATTCAGCAGAATCCGGAACTGATTTGCCTCAGCTAAATGAATACAAAAACACTGCTCTCGGAACATCATTTAATACATTCGGAAGTAAAAGATATTTAACTTTGTATGATTATCACATTTTGCGGAATTTTTGTTCTACTGTTCCATGTGACCATGTTTGTGTATTAGTAAATACTGATATTTATGGAGGAGGTGGAATTTATAATTTTTGGAATGTAACTGCGGCCAAAAATCAATACCGAAACGAAATTTTCATGCACGAACTGGGGCACTCTTTAGCTGGACTTGGAGATGAGTACTACGATTCCGAAGTATCGACAGAAGGTATGTATAATCTAAACACTGAACCATGGGAAGCAAATATTACAACTTTAGTTAATTTTGACTCTAAATGGAAAAATATGATAAAAAAAGACATCCCCATCCCTACTCCAGTAGAAAATAAATATTCTTTTGAAGTAGGAGTATATGAAGGTGCTGCATATAAATCAAAGGGATTGTATCGTCCTTTTATTAATTGCAAAATGAAATCTTTAGGCGTGGCATTTTGTCCGGTTTGTCAAAAAACTTTAAGCGATATTATAAAATATTATTGCGAATAAGTATATTTGCAAAAACAAAAAAAATAATGGGAATATGAGAAAAACTAT
>LUZK01000185.1 GCA_001603595.1 Bacteroidales bacterium Bact_19 | reverse complement strand
AGAAGACTTAAATAATACCGAGGCATTATTAATAAAACAAAAGATAGTTGAAAACGGAATAACCCTTGTTACAAACAAAAATGATATTATTCCTATAAGTTTAAATGAAAATCCTAAAATTGCTTGTTTAATTTTCGGAAGTAATAAATCTAATAACTTTAGCGAAAGATTAAAGTATTATGCAAAAGTTGATGTTTTTGTATATGATGTTTTGAAGAAGAGTTTAGGTGATAAAAAGTTAATCGATACTTTATGCGGATACGATATAGTTATTACAGGCATTCATGACACCAAGATGTTAGCTTCATCGCGTTACGGGATTTCGCAAGAAACAATAAGTTTTATTGAAAATTTGGCCGGAAAAACAAAAATAATACTGGATGTTTTTGCAAATCCGTATAGTCTTTCGTATTTTGAAAAAATAAATGAGTTCGATGCTGTTATTGTTTCTTACGAAGATGAAGAACTTATAAGGGATTTTTCTGCACAATTAATT